>JAAZOO010000167.1 GCA_012797715.1 Geobacteraceae bacterium
CTCCGTCCGGGCCGGACTCCCCGGAAAGGAGCAGGAGGTGGCCCCCACCTCCCTCCTCACGGCAGAGGGAAAGCGCCTTCCGCCACGCAGCGTCCACATCCGGGTTGGTCAGGAGCCGGGGAGCATCTTCCGACGTACGGAAGGCATCCCTCTGCACCAGGAGGAAAACCCTTTTCAGAACGCTCCCCCCCGCTGTCACGAAACAGCCGGCCAGCAGCCTCGCTGCCGGATCCGAGTCGTCGAGGACGGGAAAGGGATACCGTCCGTCGCTCCCCGGCGGATCCGGGCCCGTCAGGCACAGACGCACGGGGAGGTCACGACGGAGATACGGAAGGAGGGAAGCCCCCCCCTGTTCGCCGAGAAACGGATTCATTGCTCTCTCTTTGTCAGGCGGGACCAAAAGCCGCCAGGTTTCTTCTCTTCCTCCCGCTCCACCCTCGGCCGTTCTTCCTCTTTTTTCCCGCCGGGTTCCGGGGACGGTTCGCCCTCCCCGTCAAGGACCTCCATGATGCGTCCTTCGCCGAGGAAGGAAAAAACCGGCCCGCGCGGCCCGAGCGAAAACCGGTCGTTGGGGCTGAGCACTGCCTGCAGTTCCAGGGGAACGGCATTCAGCAGTATCATCCTCTGTCCGGAAAGGTCCTTGATCCAGTACCTGTCCCGACTGTAAAAAATCTGGGCGTGCCGATCCAGTATGCCAGGCGCATCAAGCACGAAATCACACCCCGCGTTTCTGCCGATCACGATGGGCAATTCCCGAAAGGAACGGATGGTGGGCCCGTACTGAATGACAAGGGGCACGGAGACTTTCTGCGGAGCGGCGGGAGACGGTTCGGGAACGGATTCGGGAACGGGCTCGGGACGGGGCTGTCGAAGAGGTTCGGCAACCGGCGGCGCCGGCGCCGCCCCATCGGGACTGCACATCCACGGCTGTTCAAAGCCTTGAGGGGACAGGGGCTCAGTGGCGCCGGGTCCGGCGACCGGCGCTGTGGCGGGCTTTTCGGGCACGGGAAGGGTGTCCACGATCCTGGTGAGGAAACTGACCTTCGGCCCGCCATCGGCGAATTCCAGGACATCTCCTTCCCGGAGAATGCATTCGCTCACCTTCTTCCCGTTCACGTAGGTTCCGTTGGAGCTGCTGTCCACCAGCCGGAACTGATTGCCGTCCCGCCGTATCTCCGCATGCCTGCGCGAGATGATGGTCAGGTCGGGGGGAAAGTGGAGAGTGCAGGAGGGATGGCGTCCGATGGAGATCACCCCTTCGGAAAACTCCTGGATCTCGCCCTTTCTCGGGCCCTGAATATGTATCAGCTGGACGATGATGGTCGGGCTTTTCATGTCATGTATCCGGAACACGGCAAAACCACGGGGGAACGACGCGATGTCACGATACC
Organism: Geobacteraceae bacterium; assembly: GCA_012797715.1. Classification (GTDB taxonomy): domain Bacteria; phylum Desulfobacterota; class Desulfuromonadia; order Geobacterales; family Geobacteraceae; genus RPRC01. The sequence goes on from JAAZOO010000167.1 coordinate 1,392, forward strand.
TTTCAGGAGCGAAACAGCGCCCTTTTTTATAAGTACTTGAGAATAATAAAGTAATTCGGCATCCTGTCAAGCCGCAAGCGCCGGTTTTTTCTCCCTGATTCACCGCACGACGGGCGCAGGCCGGTTACAACCCTTTCCGGTCCAGGCTCCGGTACTGGACGGCCTCGGCAAGGTGACGCTCGCGGATGGACTCGGTGCCCTCCAGATCGGCGACCGTCCGCGCCACCTTGAGGATGCGGGTATAGGCACGGGCAGAAAACCCGAGACGTTCGGTGACCAGTTCCAGAAGCCGGTGACCGGCGGCATCCGGCTCGCAGAATTTCCGTATCTGGCGCGGCGTCATCTGGGCGTTGCAGTGGACCTTCGTTCCCCGGAAACGCTCCCGTTGAATCTCCCGCGCCTTTTCAACACGCTTCACGATCTCCGCGGAACTCTCCCCTTCGCCCCGGTCGGCCAGGTCCCGATACCTGACCGCCGGGACCTCGATATGGATATCGATGCGATCCAGGAGAGGTCCGGATATGCGGGAACGGTACTGGTGAATCTCGCGCGGGGAGCAGGAACAGCTCTCCGGATCCGATGGGCTGCCGCCGCACTTGCAGGGGTTCATTGCGGTAACGAGCATGATGCGTGACGGGTAGGTGATGGAGGTGAGTGCCCGGGAAATGGTGACCCGGCCGTCCTCCAGCGGCTGGCGGAGGACTTCCAGGACGTGCTTCTTGAATTCGGGGAGTTCGTCAAGGAACAACAGTCCGTTATGGGAAAGGGAGACCTCGCCGGGGCGCGGCGTGTTCCCTCCACCGATGAGACCGATGTCCGAGATGGTATGGTGGGGAGCTCGGAACGGTCGCCGGGTGATGAGGGCCCGGTCGCGCTCCAGGATTCCCATGACGCTGTAGACCTTGGTGGTCTCGATGGCCTCGTCGAAGGACATGCGCGGCAGGATGCCGGGAATCCGCCGGGCAAGCATGGTCTTGCCGGATCCGGGAGGTCCGATCATCAGGATATTGTGGGCTCCGGCGGCCGCAACCTCGATGGCCCGTTTGGCATGGTCCTGTCCCTTCACCTCGGAAAAGTCGTCACCGTACTCGGCAGTTTCCCGGAATATCTCCACGAGATCGATGCGGCAGGCGGGGATATCCCGTTCGCCGTTCAGGAACTGCACCACCTCGGCAAGCTCCGAAACGCCGATGACTTCTATCCCTTCCACTACCGCGCCTTCCCGGGCGTTATCCCGGGGCACCACGATTCCCGCGAATCCTGCAGCGCGGGCGGCCACGGCCACGGACAGGCAGCCGCGCACCGGCTTGACCCCCCCGTCCAGGGACAGCTCCCCCAGGAGGAGATACTCCTTGAGCTTCCGTTCCGTAACCACCCCGGTTGCGGCAAGAATACCGATGGAGATGGGCAGGTCGAAGGCTGCTCCCTCTTTCCTGATGTCGGCAGGGGCGAGGTTCACGGTTATCTTGCGGCTGGGAAACTCGTACCCGGAGTTCTTCAGGGCGGACTTCACCCGATCCTTGCTCTCCTTGACCGCCCCGTCGGGAAGGCCCACAGTGGCAAACTGGGGAAGACCCTGCGCGATATCCACTTCCACGTCGACGAGGATGGCGTCAATGCCGACGAGGGAACTGCTGACAACCTTGGCGAGCATGAAACCTCCCGAGGGGCAGGAAACGGTGCACGCGTACCTTACAAAATTTTCTCATTATTTCCAAGAAAACTTTTCATCCCTCCAGGCACGGTCCAGTTCGTCTTTGCATCGCAGGAAAAGCGACCTTCTCCCTGACGGGGGAAGGTTGGAGACGGAAGGGCAGGACGGATCAATACAACTGCTTCAGCAAGGAAACTCCCTGGCTTCCCTCCGGAAACGCTCCCTTTCCGACCTTGGGGCGCCAATCTTCCGGGGTGCTTTAGCGGCGTACCGATGCACGCCACCGCGCACACCACGGATTTCCTGCCGGACCGAAACATCCGTCGCTTCCGGATTGGAAACCAATCGTGTCACCTCCCCACTGGTGTCGCCTGCGGAGCTTCCGGACGGACACTACCGGGAAAAGACGATTTCTATCCGGTCATTCAGCTCCGCCTTGATGCCCGGGAAGGCTTTCACCATCTCCTTCGCCCCCGCAAAATCCGTCGGATCCAGTTCCTTCAGACGGCGGAGTTTTTCAGGGTCATCCCCCATCCTGTCCAGATCAAACTCGAACAGGGTAACGCGGCTGCCGTCCCGGTGCGTGGCGTTGCTCGACAGCACTGTTCCGTTGACCTCTACCACCAGGGAAAACCGCATTCCTTTCACCATTTCCATGGCTTCCCGCTCCTGCTGGGGGGTGAGGGCCGGTTTCCCCTCCTCTCCTTCAGGCACTGCCCCGGATTGGGGCTTCTTCTCCTTGCGCCCGGGCGGCTCGCTTCGCGGCGGAATAACGACAAGGCGTGCCTCCTTGCCCGGTGTAAAGCGGAAAAGGAAGGGCTCCCCCCCTCCCGTGGCCTGTTCACCGGACGAATCCCCCGGTTTCTTCGGCCCTTCCTGGCTAAGCCTGAGCGTGTTGATGTCCCGGAACGAATAGACAGCCCGGTAGCCGGTGTACCCGTTGGAAGATATCTCCCTGCTGGAAACGAACGCCACACCCTCGCCCAGTGCTCCGGCACGCTTCTGCAGCTCCTTCCGATCGTGGAGGGTAAAGGGCTCCGGCTTCGCGTCCGGACCGGCAAAAGCCTTGGACATCTCGTCAATCTGCCTGATCACCTTGTCGTTCATGAGCACTCTTTCCTCCACCGTTCCGCTTCCGTCCGGATTGACCCGGACCTTCGTCTCCACCTGGAAGCAGCCGCCGAGAAAGGCGACACAGGTTACCACCGCGGCCATCCGTCTCAGCATCTTCATATCGGCCTCCCTGTTTTCGCGGATTACGTCGTGCACCGTATCCCTATGAAATGGTCTTTTCCGCAGAGTATACCACCCATCCATGATTCGACACCGCATCTCCCCAGGATCCGGCAACACACCTCAGGTTGCATATTTGCCCGGGAAGCCGTACACTGTGCCCGTACGGACAGGATATGCCGCTACCCGGACCGGAAGGATGACAAGGATGCGATGCGAATCGTGCGGAAAAGAAATCATGGAAGGGAGTTCGTTCTGTCCCTTCTGCTTCAGGAAAGTATCGCCGGCAGGGCCAGACCTGGGACCCGTCCCGCCCCCGCCCCCTCCAACCGGGGAAGACTTCGGCACGCTTTTCAACCGCGCCACCAGCCTGTGGAAGGACAATCTGGGCGAGCTTGTGGTATTCACCCTTGTCTTCGTCCTGGTGGGATGGATACCCATCGTCAACGTGGCGTTCCTTGCCGGCTACCTGCGCGGCCTGATGAAGCTCAACCGCGGCGGCAAGCCGGAACCGTCTCTTCTCTTCTCCGCGTGGGACTGCTTCGGCAACGCCTTCGTCTATGCACTCCTCTTTTTCATCGCCCTGATTGCGGCCGGCCACGTTCCATTCTTCGGGCGACTGGCCCAGTGCGCCGTAACCGTCCTCGGAACGCCCGGTTTCTACCGGGTCGTGGACCGGAACGCCAAGGCCATCGATGCGATGCACTGGGGCTTCTCCACCATCCAGCGCCATCCCGCTCCCTGGATCCTCGCCGTACTCGTGGGTGGACTGCTCGGCTCCAGTGGCATGATTGCCCTCTTCATCGGCATCATCATCACCCTTCCATGGGGTACTCTCCTGATCATCCAGCAGTACGAGAAGGACAGCGACATCCCGTAGAAACAGGCCCCATGGCATAGCGACAAAGGAGATGGTATGAAGAAAAGGCTTCTGCTCGCCTTCGTTTTTCTGCTTGTCGTTGCATCAAGCGTCATGATTTTCTTCAGGCTCGGAAACAGGGAGGAGGGAGGAGCACTGCGCGTGTCCGGCAACATCGAGGTCACGTCCGTGGAACTGAGCTTCAAGATTCCGGGACGGGTGCAGGATCGCCTCGTGGACGAGGGAGAGACGGTGAAAACGGGGCAGGTGGTGGCACGGCTGGATCCCGAGGATCTGCAACACGAAACGGAGGGCCGCCGGGCCGAGGTCCAGGCGGCCCGGGCCGCGCTGACGGAACTGGAGACGGGCTATCGCAGGGAGGAAATCGCCCAGGCCGACGCGGCCCTGCGCAGGATATCGGCCGACGCGGAACGCCTCCGGGTCGATTTCGCCCGCCAGCAGCAGCTGTATGCGAAGGAAGTCATTTCCGCCCGCGATTTCGACGCATCCAAGGCGGCCTACGAGGCGGCGCAGGCAAGCGTGCGCGAAGCCCGCGAACGGCTCAACCTGCTCCGGAGCGGCCCCCGGAAGGAGACCATCGATCAGGCCCGCGCACGCCTCGCAGGCGCGGAGGCATCCCTTGCCCTGTCCGAAACCAGGCTGGGGTACGCCGTCCTCCGCGCCACGGCATCCGGCCTTGTTCTCTCCAAGAACATCGAGCCGGGAGAGCAGGTGACGGCCGGAACGCCGGTGGTGACCGTCGGATTGATGGACGAGGTCTGGCTGCGGGCCTACCTCAGCGAGACCGACCTGGGACGGGTCAAGGTCGGACAGAAGGCGACCGTAACTTGCGACTCCTGGCCCGGAAAGAAGTATCAGGGACGGGTCTCCTTCATCTCGCAAGAAGCGGAATTCACCCCCAAGAGCGTACAGACGCCGAAAGAACGCGTGAAACTGGTCTATCGCATCAAGATCACCCTGCCCAACCCCAACGGGGAACTGAAGCCGGGCATGCCGGCGGACGCGGAAATTGAAATGAAACCGGCAAAAGGCACAGGGCAAAAGGCATAAGGGTAAAGATGACTCTTTCAGATGCGGGAACCGGTTCGCTCCATCCATACATGGCACACATCAGTGCCCCTTGACTTTCGCTTTTGTTCTTGTCCTGTGCCTTTTGCCCTTTGACTTTTGCCCTGTGCCCGGATTCCATTCATGTTCGCCATCCAAACCGAAAACCTGACGAAGAAGTTCGGAAACCTGACCGCGGTGGACGCCCTGACCCTGTCCGTGGCCGAGGGGGAGCTGTTCGGCCTGGTGGGCTCCGACGGCGCGGGCAAGACCACCACCATGCGCATGCTGACCGCGGTCATGGAGCCCTCCTCGGGGGACGCCCGGGTGATGGGGCGGCACACTGTGCGGGATGCTGAGGCCGTCAAGGGGGAGATCGGCTACATGAGCCAGCGCTTCGGCCTCTACCCCGACCTCACCGTGCAGGAGAACATCCATTTCTATGGGGACATCTTCGGCCTGCCGCGCCGGGGACGAGGGGAGAAGATCGACGAACTGCTCTCCTTCAGCAACCTGCTGCCGTTCCGCAAACGGAAGGCGGGCAACCTGTCCGGAGGCATGAAGCAGAAGCTGGGTCTGGCCTGCGCCCTGGTGCACACGCCCCGGGTGCTGTTCCTGGACGAGCCGACCAACGGCGTTGACCCGGTCTCCCGCCGCGACTTCTGGCGCATCCTCTACCGCCTGCTGAAGGAGCGGGTAACCATCTTCGTCTCCACCGCCTACCTGGACGAGGCGGATCGCTGCAACCGGGTTGGGCTCATCCACCGCGGAAAGCTGCTGGCCTGCGACACGCCTGCCGGCCTCAAGGGAGTGATGCGGGGGACCATCCTGGAGGTGCGGGCCACGGAGCCGCGCCGCGCCGCCCGCCTGCTCCGGGAACGGATGCCGGACGCGTCCGTGGGCCTGTTCGGGGACAAGGTCCACGTGGTGACCGGGGATCCGGACGGAACCGCCCGGCTAATTGCAGCGGCGTGCTCCGGAGCGGGCTTTGCGCGCCTCGGGGTGCGCACCGTGGAACCGAGTCTGGAGGACGTGTTCGTGTCGGTGCTGAGCGGCTCCTCTCCCGGATCCCCGTAACAAACCGGAGGACCATGGCTGCCATGCCCGAAATTCACCAGAAGGAACATACCGTCACCCTGAAGGACCTCTCCCGCCGCTTCGGCGACTTTACGGCCGTGAACCGCATCAGCCTGGACGTGAAGCGGGGTGAAATATTCGGGTTCCTGGGACCCAACGGAGCGGTAAAATCCACGACCATCCGCATGTTGTGCGGCATCCTGGCGCCCAGCAGCGGCTCGGGCACGGTGGCCGGATTCGACATAGTCCGGGAGCCGGAGCTCATCAAGACTGCCATCGGCTACATGAGCCAGAAGTTCTCCCTCTACGAAGACCTCACCGTGGAGGAGAACATCGACTTTTACAGCGGCATCTACCGGATTCCGCCGGGGAAGAAGGCCGAACGCAGGGAATGGGTCATCGAAATGGCCGGACTCCGGCAGCACCGCTCCTCCCGCACCTCCGTCCTCTCCGCAGGATGGAAACAGCGGCTGGCCCTGGGGTGCGCCATCCTCCACGAACCGCCGGTCATCTTCCTGGACGAACCCACCTCGGGCGTGGACCCCATCAGCCGCAGGAACTTCTGGGATCTCATCTACCGCCTGGCAGAGAGGGGCACCACCGTGTTCGTCACTACCCATTACATGGACGAGGCAGAATACTGCGACCGCCTGGGGCTCATCTACCGGGGGGAGCTCATCGCATGCGGATCTCCCGAGGAGCTGAAGACCCGCTTCATGAAAGAAGAGGTGGTGGAAGTCCTCTGCGATCGTCCCCAGGACGCCATGGCAAGCATCGAAAAGATTGGGGGAGTGAGACACGCTGCCCTGTTCGGCGCGGGCCTGCACGTGGTCGCGCAAGACGCCGCGGCGACCATGCCTGCCATCGCAGATGCCCTGTCCTCCCTGAACATCACGGTGCAGGGCATGGAAGCCATCCTGCCGTCCCTGGAAGATGTCTTCGTTTCCCTCCTTGAGGCGCGGGACCGGATGGAGGAGCGGCAGCGGGAATTCAGGCAATGAACGTGAAGACGACAGGCGGAGTCGTCCGAAGTGAACGACGTTGGCCTGATTCGTCGCTGCTCTTGGCGAAAGGGAGCGTCAACAGCCGATGCTGTCCGAACCCGCAGGGTGAGTTCATCGGCGGTAGCGAAATGAGTCTAGAGCAGCAGAAGCAGGCCAGTTGGAGTGAACGAAGGACGACTTCGCCTGCCTTCTTCACCATGAACCGGGGCGGACCATGAAACCTTATCGCGTCATAGCGGTCGCCAGAAAAGAGTTTCTCCACGTCATCCGCGACCCGCGCAGCATGGGCATGGGCATCGGCATACCCCTGCTCATGCTGTTCCTTTTCGGCTATGCCCTTTCCCTGGACGTGGACCGCGTGCCGCTGGTGGTGTGGGACCAGAGCGGAACCCACGCCGGCCGGGAACTGACCAGCCGCTTCACCGGCTCCCGCTACTTCTCCCTGCAGCGCCACACGGACACCTACCGCGACATCGAGCGGGCCATCGACTCCCGGAAGGCCGTCATCGCCCTCGTGATACCGCGCGATTTCGGCCGGAGCGTCGAGGCGGGGCGAAAGACCTCCGTGCAGGTCATCCTGGACGGCAGCGACCCCAACACGGCCTCCTTCGCCCTCGGCTACGCGGAAAGAGCAATCGAGGGCTACTCCCGCGACATTGCCCTGCGGCAGATACGCCGGACCTTGGGAAGCGAACCGCGCCTCCCGGCTCTGGACGTGCGGCCCCGCGTCTGGTTCAACACCGACATGGTGTCGAGAAACTACATATTCCCCGGCCTGATCGCGGTCATCATGATGATCATCGCCGCACTCCTCACCTCCCTCACGGTTGCCCGCGAATGGGAGACCGGCACCATGGAGCAACTCATTTCCACCCCCCTCACCGGCGGCGAACTGATCCTGGGCAAGCTCGTCCCCTACGTCACCATCGGCATCATCGATCTCGTCCTGTCGGTGGTGGTGGGCGAATTCATCTTCGACATCCCCCTGCGCGGCAGCCTGGCGCTCCTGTTCGGCCTGTCCATGCTCTTCCTGGTGGGCGCCCTGTCCCTGGGGATACTGCTCAGCATCATCACCAGAAACCAGTTCGTCGCAAGCCAGGTGGCCCTCGTTGCCACCATGCTCCCGGCGTTCCTCCTCTCCGGCTTCATCTTCCCCATCGACACCATGCCGGCCGCGGTCAGGGCCATCACCCATATCGTTACGGCACGCTACTTTGTCACCATCCTGCGGGGAATCTACCTGAAGGACGTGGGGCTGGTCGTCATGGCCGGCCAGGTGGCCCTGCTGGTGGCGTTCGCGGCTCTGGTGCTGGGGCTGTCGGTGAGGAAGTTCAGGAAAAGGATCGAGTAAAAACGGGGTTTCCATGCTCGAACGTCTGAAGGCCATGCTGAGGAAAGAGTTCATCCAGGTGCTGCGCGACCCCCGGATGCGTTTCATCATCTTCGTCATCCCGGTATTCCAGACCGTGGTGTTCGGCTACGCGGTCAACACCGACGTCCGTGACGTGAAGACGGCGGTCTACGACCTGGACAACAGCCCGGAGAGCCGCGACCTGACATCCCGCTTCGCCGGGTCCGGCTATTTTCGCATCATGGAACACATTTCTGGGGATCACCGGATGGGAGAGCTCCTGGACCGGGGAGCGGTCAAGGTCGTGCTGCGCATGAACAAGGGCTTCGGCGAGGCCCTGCGCTCCGGACGGGACGCGCCGCTGCAGATGATCCTGGACGGCACCGATTCCAACACGGCGGGCATCGCCCTCACCTATGCAGGGCGGATTGCGGCCCGCTTCAGCGACCGTGTGAGAATGGAGCAGGCGGCACGCGTCTTCGGTCCCGGGTACCGGATCTCCGGGGTGGAGACCGCGAGCCGCGCCTGGTACAACGAGAACCTGGAGAGCCGCAACTTCTACGTGCCTGCCGTGATCGCCAACATCGTGTTCATCATCACCATGCTCCTCTCCAGCATGGCCGTGGTGCGGGAGAAGGAGATCGGCACCATGGAGCAGATCATCGTCACCCCCATCCGGCGGGGCGAGTTCATCCTGGGCAAAACCGCGCCCTTCATCATCATCGGCTTCATCGACGTGGCCCTCATCACCCTGGTGGCCGCCTTCTGGTTCCACGTCCCCATCCGGGGGAGCATCCCCCTCCTGTTCGGGGCCACGGCACTCTTCCTCATGAGCAGCCTCGGATTCGGCCTGTTCATCTCCACGGTGAGCAGCACCCAGCAGCAGGCCATGATGAGCGCCTTCTTCTTCATCTTCCCGGCCATGCTCCTCTCCGGCTTCGCCTTCCCCATCGAGAACATGCCGCAGCCCGTGCAGTGGCTCACCCTTCTCAACCCGCTCCGCTACTACCTGGTGGTCATCCGCGGCATCTTCCTGAAGGGGGTGGGCATCGGCATCCTCTGGCAGCAGTTTCTCGCCCTCTTCCTGCTGGGGGCCGCCATCCTCTCTTTTGCCGTGAACCGGTTCCGGAAGACACTCTGAAAAAGCCTCGTCGTGAAGCGGACATTACGGCTGGCCTGCACCAGGCGGGCGGCAGAGGAATGGGGTGGGGAAGGTGACGCGCCTCGTAATCAGCGCCCGTCGGACGGCATGGAAGAGAGCCCCCTGCACGCCGGATTCACGGTATCAAGGTTCGACCCCACCGTCGCCCCCCTCCCCGCCTCCGGCATCTCCGGCACTTCCCTCCTGGAGGATCATCTGGATACTCCCCAGGAGCTGCTCCGCGGTAAAGGGCTTCGGGACAAAAACGGCATTGTCGCCCCGGAGCGTCACATCGTCCTTGTATCCCGAGATGTACAGCACCGGCAGATCGGCATGTTTCATCAGGAGCCGCCCATACAGTTCCGGCCCGGACATCTCCGGCATGACCACATCCGTAATGAGCAGATCGATGGCACCCGGGTGGGAAGCGGCAACCTCCAGGGCCGTGCTCGGGAGCGCCGCGGTCAAGACCGTGTAGCCATACATCTCCAGGTACCCCTCGACCATTTCCAGGATCATCTCATTGTCATCCACAAAGAGGATGGTCTTGTCATGGGGAACGTGCAGGCGCACATCAACGCTGTGCCGGGCGGATGCCGCGGCCGCGGCGGTATTTTCCGGAAAGAACAGGCTGAACGTCGTCCCTTGACCCACCTTGCTGCGCACCGCAATGTGACCGCCATGCTGCCTGACGATGCCGAAGGTGGTCGCAAGGCCGAGGCCGGTGCCGCGGCCGGCCGGTTTGGTCGTGTAAAACGGCTCGAAGATATGCCGCACCACCTCCTCCGGCATGCCGCAACCGTCATCGGCAAACTCCAGGAGGATGTGGGCGCCCGGTCTGACGCCGGGATTGCGCTTCACATATTCATCATCGAGAATGACGTGGCCGGTGGTAATGGTGATGGTACCGTTGCCGGCAATGGCATCCTGGGCATTGACCGCCAGGTTGAGCAGCACCTGCTCCATCTGCCCCTGTTCGGCCAGGATATACGCGCCGCCGGGCGCCAGCCGGATGTGGACGGAGATGTTGGCGCGGACGGTATGCCGGATAATGTCCTTAAAGGATTCGATCACCCGGTTGAGGTCGAGAACGGACATGACAAGATTCTGCTTACGGCCGAAGGACAGCAGCTTCTGCACCAGATCCCGCGATTTCATGGTGGCGGCAATGATGCGGTCGATTTTCGGCCGACAGGAGTGCCCTTCACCGAGAGCGGCCCTGATTATTTCCGCGTACCCCATGATGGGGGTCAGGAGGTTGTTGAAGTCATGGGCAATGCCTCCGGCCAGCTGTCCGACCGCCTCCATCTTCTGCATCTGCCGGACATGCTCTTCCAGGGCGTTGCGCCGTTCGTTGTCCCTGGCCCAGCCGATGGCGATGCCGGCCAGGTGGGCCGCCGACTCGATCAGGTCAATTTCGTTGTCGCCCGGAGCTCGGGGTTCCCGATGGTAGGTGGCGAAGGTGCCCAAGAGCTCCCCCTCGGGCGACAGAACCGGCTCGGACCAGCAGGAGCGCAATCCGGCCTGCACGGCAGGCTCGAAACCCTTCCAGTAGGGGTGTCCATCGATATCCTCGACAATCACCCGTTTCCTCAGGAACGCCGCCGTTCCGCACGACCCTTTCCCCTCCTTGATCCGCAGGCCGTTGACCGCGGCATTGTAATAGTCGGGCAGACTGGGGGCGGCGCCGTGATGCAGGCGGGTGCAATCGTCATTGGCAACGAGAATGGAGCAGAGGGCGCCGGGGCTGTTCTGCTCGACAAAGGTGACGATAGCGTCCAGCAGGCTGGGCAAAGAAGCGCCTGAAGCCATCTTCTCCAGTATCTTCAGGCGGGTCTGTTCCCGGAAATCCACCTGCTTCCGCTCGGAAATGTCCCGCCAGATGACATGCATCTCCCCGTTCACGCCCGATGATATGGGAGTGAGGGACACTTCGACCGGCAACTCCGAACCGTCCGCTTTGAGGAGCAGCCACTCAAACCGCAGGCTTCCTTCGGCAAAAGCACGGGAGATCACGTCCCGGGCCTTCTCCACGGAGGGGGTTCCATCGGGCTGCAGTTCCGGGGAAAGCTCCGCCAGGGACCGCGGGACAATTCCCTCCGTGCCGTCGCACCCCAGCATCCGCACCGCGGCTGCATTGCAGCACGTGAACCGGCCGCTATCAAGGATCAGAAATGCGTCGCTGGATTGCTCGAAAAAACTTCTGAACCGGCTTTCGCTCTCCAGGGACGTTTGCTCCTCACCCCTGTTCCCGGTACTGCCGGAAACTGTGTCCTGCATGGAATATTCGCCATCCCTTGCGCCGGTCTGCATACGGTAATCACCGCTCCTCTTGCTGAAAATCACAACCGCTCTTCCACCGGCAGGACGAACAGACCGGTCAGCGATGAGTATACCCGCTTCTACGCTGTTCAGAATGGAGAATCAAGAAAATTTTGCCGGGGACTGCGCACGTCATGTTTTTTTTGCTTCGACAGGGTCTCGGCACAATACACCTCATCCCTTCCCTTCGCTGTTTCGTGGCGGGAGAGTCCGGTGTCAATCTTTCCAGTAGGCAACGGCCGGCCGGATCGCCAGCAGGATTGCCGCGACAAGAAACATCCAAATATACGGCTTCATATATTCATGGAAGTATGCGCCGACACATATTCCGAAGAGGAAAGCGAACCACTTCAACAACCCCACATCCCACCAATTCCCCATTTTCGTTTTGAGCAGCTTCATCTCCATCACCCCTTGACAAGTATACCGCAACACCCTGTTCCGGGGTGGAGGTCGGAAGGTAACCGCGAAGGCAGCCGTCTGAATTGAGGGGCCGCCCAGTAATTTTTCTCCGGGACATCAGGATTCGGAAACAACATGCCGGCTGAAAAGGGTCGATGGCGATGGTATACTTCAAGGGAACGCGACATCGCGCCATGGGGGAATGATGGGAAGTATCCAGACCTATTACAAAGTGCTCGGCATACGGTCAGCCGCGTCCCTTGATGACATAAAAAAAGCCTTTCTGGAGAAGGAGCGGGGTCTGCAGCCGGATTTCCAATCGGAGGACCCCGAAAAGCGGAAGCAGGCAACGGAAACGCTGAATGAACTGTATGAGGCCCATGAAAAGGTCGTGAGGCATTTCATGGAGCACGGACCTCCGAAATTCCAGGAAGAGGCTGGAGAACGCGCAGCGGTCCGCGAAGCGCCGTCTTCCGGCGCCGCAACCGAACCCACCGGTGAAGCAACCGGTGACATCCCGGAACGGGGGGAGCGGAATGAAGAAGAGACCTCCCCGGCCCTTGCGCCGGCACCTGAAAGACTTCAGGCGAACAGGACGATGGGTTTGCCGTTGGTTATATCACTTGCCATCCTGTTCTCGGTTTCCGTGGGAAGCCTGATCGGCGTCATGGCATTCAGGAGTGGGGCAAAAAAGACGGTCACGTCGCAGACCGCGCAACAGATCGCCATGACAACGGGGACGCCGCACCAGCCACTGACTTCAAGGGGTACCGGAGGCACGAAGCAAGTCCGAACCGAAGAAGCGTCCCAGAGAGAGATCCCCATTGAAAAGCGGCGGGAGAAAAAGTCGGCGAAGGCCGGAAAGCACAGGGCCGCGAAACCTGCGGCCAGAATATCCCGTCAAATCCTGGAAGACACCATGAACGCCGCCAAACAGGGGGACGCGGAGGCGCAATACAGGCTTGGCGCCATGTACTCCAGGGGAGTGGGAGTACGGAAGGACACCGCGGAAGCGATGAAGTGGTACCGCAGGGCGGCAAGCCGCGGACATGCCAAAGCCAGGGAGAGCCTTGAATACGTCTATGAATAGAGGATTCTTCCCGGAGCCCGGGTGAGCCTGACCGGATGCCGGGAGGCCATGGACACCTGGGCCCCTGAACGGAAGTAAATGGCGGACAGACTGTCGTGGCGACATTCCATGCATACATACTGGGAGCCGTTCTGATTGCATTCGCAGGCGCCGGCCATTCCGCGTCCTGTCAGGATTTGCCGTGCATACGTCAGGTCAAAGCCGAAGATCTTGACGTGGGAACCGGAAAGACGGGTTCAGCCATTATTGATGCGGGGGATGGCGTGACGTTCCGCCTGATTCCCGGCAGTTCCAAGAACGCACCGGCAGGACCTCCTTCGGCGCGGATGGGAATCGCCGTTCTTGACAATACTCTCGCCACCAGGAAGCTTCCAGACTCCTCCTATCTCGGTTATGCATACCTGAAGTCCGGCACCGCCTCTTTCTGGATGATCGGAGAGTACACGGGTGGAGCGCACTGCTGCGCCAGGTATCATTTCTTCTCACGCCCTGCGCCCGGCGCGCGCCTCCGTTACCTGGGCGCCACAACGGGAAGCAGCGAAGGGCTTGACGAGGAGCCTTTCCTCTGCCGGGACAAAGCCGTGTATTTCAAAGATGCGGACATTCGCTTCCTGTACTTCCATACCCCCTATTCCCGGTCGATTCTGACCATCCCCGTCTACTACCGTCTTGAAGCAACCTCGCTCACTGTCCAGAACCGGCCCTTCAGGAAGGACTACCTGGCGGCCGTGCATGAAATCGACAACGAACTTTCCGACGTGCTACGGAAAAGGTCCACCGTACCGGAAGCCATCCTTCTCGACGACGAATCGCACTTCTTCTCCGATGAACTGGGTCAACTGCTCGTCAAGAGGACCATCCTGTACCTCTACGCCGGAGAGGACCGAAAAGCGTGGTCGACTTTTGATCGTGATGTGCGAAAATACTACGGAACCCGGAGAACCATGGAGAGGATCAAGCGGGAAATCAAGAGAACCATGAAGGATTCCGGGCACTGATACGTCAGCCGGCCATGCGCAAAGATAGGGCAATGGCGTCGGCTCACGCTCAGTACCCCCTGAGGTTCGACAGCCGAAACCGTGCATCCTGCGCGTACCGATGGCCGGGCGCCGCTTTCAGGAACAATTCGTAGGATTCTGCGGCCTTCGCGCCGTTCCGCACTCCCTCGTAGCAGAGTCCCATGTGGTAGTAAAGGGTGGGTTCCTGCTCGGCATAGCGGATACCCCGTTCATAATAGACAAGGGCACGTTCCCAGTCCCCTGCCATGGATTGGTAGATCCACCCCACATTTACGGCATTCCTGTCGCTGGCATCGAGCTGATACGCCCGAAGCGCCGCATCCAGGGCCCTCTGCCCCCTGACAGCCGCGGAAAGATCCTGCCGACACACGAGATTGTATCCGGCAACCCCTCCCCACAGTTTCGAGCTGTCGGGATAGATTCCCAACCCCTGGTCGAGAACTTTCTTGAGA
>JAAZOO010000168.1 GCA_012797715.1 Geobacteraceae bacterium
CGAAATGGAGCGGCCACAGCCGATACTGTCCGAACCAAAAAGGGTGAGTGTATCGGCTGTAGTGAAATGAGCTTAGAGCAGCACAAAGACGGCAATCGGAGAGAACGAAGGATGCCTCCAACTGCCGAATCTAGGATGAAAGAAGACCTTTGCATCCTATCGCTGGAAGACAACCCTTCCGATACGGAACGCATCGAAACCGAGATGCATAAAAGCGGAGTATCCCTTGCTTTGGGCGTTGACGGCACCAGACAGGACTGCATCCGGTCCCTCCGTGCGTATGGACCCGACGGTATCCTTTGCGAGCAGCGGCTCCCGGGGGGGCACCGGGATTGAAGGGCTCGCCATGACGCGCTACCATGCCCCATCAACCCCATTTCTCATGGCGGCCGGCTCACGGGACATAGAAGGAGCGGTGGAATGCATGAAGGAAGGGTCCTGGGACTTTAACCTGAAGGAACAGCCCTTCCGCATCGGACCGGCAATTGATGCGGCCCTTCAGAAAAAAAGGCACAAGAGATGAAAAAAAAGGAGGAACGAGCCTTGGAGCGGTCCAGGAATTTTTATCTGAACCTGTTCGAGCTATCTCCGGCCCTTATCTGGCGAGCCGACGCCGAAGGGAGCTTTGACTATTTCAACCGTAACTGGCTGGCGTTCACCGGCTGCCCGCTCGAGCGGCAGATAGGAAGAGGGTGGATGGACTGCATCCACCCGAACGATGCGGAAAACATCGGAAAAGAGCTTCAGCACGCATTTTCGGCGCGCATCTCCTTTGAGCTGGAATTCCGTATCCGCACCTCAGAGGGCACCTACCGCTGGATACGGACCTATGGAAGGCCCTTTCATGATGAAGAGGGAGTTTTCTCGGGCTTCATCGGCTACTGCTTCGATACCACCGACCGCTATCAGGCCGAAGAAATGCTCCGCAAACTGTCACGCGCCATAGAACAGAGCACCACGGCAATTATAATCACCGACACCGAAGGGTGTATCGAGTATGCGAACAGCAGCTATGCAAAAATGACGGGGTACTCTCTGCTGGATATTATCGGCCGCAATCCCCTTCTCGAGACGGGGAGCGTTCCCCTGCCGGACGTATACGGGCCGGCATTGCCGGCACTGAAAGCAGGCGGGGAGTGGAGGGGGGAAATCTGCGCACTGAAGAAGAACGGCGAACCGTACTGGGAGTATGCCGTTTTTTCCCCCATCAAGAACGCAGAAGACGTTATTACCCATTACCTGGCAGAGAAAGAAGACATCACGTCACGAAAGGAGACGGAGTGGAAACTGGAACAGAGCCGGATGGAGCTATTGCACAAACACCAGGAATTACACCGGCTCTTCAACCAGGTTGCCAGTGTGAAGCAGGAATGGGAAAACACCATGGACTGCATCGCAGACATCGTCATTCTCGTGGATCGGAACGGATCAATCAAGCGCTGCAACAACTCCATGCGCACCTTTACCGGCCGTTCGTACAGCGACATTCTGGGCAGAGACTGGAGAGAGGAACTCCGTCTCCATGGCATTTTTCTTCCCAAAGACATATCCGACGGCATCGAGATTCAGCAGAAGGGAAGCGACAGGTGGTTTTCCTGTCGGTCCTACCCTTTTACCGACACCGTGAAGAATGAAACATCAGGGCTCGTCATCACAATGCATGATTGTACTGAGCGAAAGCGGATCGGGACGGAATTGGAAAACGCCTACCGTACACTGAAGTCAACCCAGGCCCAGATAATCCAACAGGAGAAAATGGCCTCCATCGGCCAGCTTGCCGCGGGTGTCGCCCATGAGATCAACAATCCCATGGGCTTCATCACCAGCAACCTCGTCACCCTCGGTAAATATATGGATCGCCTTTCGGAATTCATGCGTACCATTACGGACCCCTCCCTGTTCACGAATCATGAAGAGGCAGCGCGTTTCATCAGTGAACGCAGAAAATCTCTGAAAATCGACAGCATTATGGACGATGCACCGGAACTGATACAG
>JAAZOO010000169.1 GCA_012797715.1 Geobacteraceae bacterium
CGGCATCCGGGTGGGCGAACTGACCGGCCTGGACGTGGGAGGCATTGATCTGGACGAGGGCCTGGTGAGGGTTCTCGGCAAGGGGAGGAAGGAGAGGGTCGTTCCTCTGGGGAGCCATGCCCGGGCCGCGCTTGCGGAGTATCTTGCCGCACGGAACGGGCCTCCCTGCGATGCGCCGCTTTTCCTCAACGCACGGGGCGGACGTCTCACCAGCCGGAGCGTGGCGCGCATCGTGGATCGGTACGTGCTGAAACTCGCTGCGATGAAGAAGGTTTCTCCCCACACCCTCCGCCACACCTTCGCCACCCACCTCCTGGAGGGGGGCGCGGACCTTCGGGCAATCCAGGAACTGCTGGGGCATGCATCCCTCTCCACCACCCAGAAGTACACCCACCTGAGCATCGACCGCCTGATGGAGGTGTACGACAAGGCCCATCCCACGGCGCGGAAGAAGGAGTAGTGCCTACCCCCTGAAGCCATGACGGGTGGTGAACGCAAAAAAGGGATGAGGCAGCGATGCCCCATCCCCTTTTCTCTTCAGCGACGGGATATGGTGAAACTACTTGGCGATGGTCTTTGCCAGTTCCAGCGCGACTTCCTTGTACGGATTGGCGTACAGGATGATCAGGCAGATGACGAGCACGTAGATTGCGAGGGACTCGATCATGGCGAGACCGATCATCATGGTGGTCAGGAGCTTGCCGTATACGCCCGGGTTGCGGGACGTGCCGTCGAGAGCTCCCTTGATGGCGTGGCCCATGCCGATGCCGGGGCCGACGACTCCCAGGCCCATGCCGATACCTGCCGCTAGGATACAGATGGTGACGAATAACATCCGATGCTACCTCCTCTTTGTTGGTATCTCCTAAACAGTATAGGAAAGGTGAATAAGTTATTTTGCAGCAGGGCGCTACGAATCCCCCGCTCTTGTTCACTACCCTTGATGGGGGGGATCGGCCGGGATCTCCCGCTCCTTGAAACGCCATCCCCCCGGCCGGTACCCTGAGACGTCCAAAACGGCAGGGTGGGTAGAATCAGTCTTCTCAATGGGCCTCTTCCAGCGATCCCTGAATGTAGATGGTCGAGAGAAGCATGAAGACGAAGGTCTGCAGGAATGCCACCAGCACGCCCATGAGCATCATGGGAAGGGGCACCAGGAACGGGACCAGGCCGAAGAAGATGAGCAGGATCAACTCGTGGCCGTTCATGTTGCCGAAGAGTCGGAACGAGAGGGAAAGGGGGCGGCTCAGGTGCCCGATGATCTCGACGGGCAGCATGATCGGAGCCAGCCACCACACCGGCCCGAGGAAATGCTTGATATATTTGAAGCCGTGATTCCTAATCCCCACCACGTGGGTGGAGAGGAACACGATAACGGCGCAGGCAACGGTGGTGTTCAGGTTTGCCGTGGGGGGGAAGAATCCGGGTATCAGGCCCAGGAGATTCGATGTGAGGATGAAGAATGCCAGGGTGGCGATGAGCGGATAAAAGGGTTTGCCCCTCTCCCCCATGTTGTCGGTGATCACCTTTTCAATGCCGCCGACAAAGACTTCCATGAAATTCTGGAGCTTTCCGGGAACCGGGGAGAGCCGCGACTTAACCACCAGCGACAGGACGATGAGAATCGCCATCACCAGCCAGGCATGGACGATGGCATCGACGCCCGCTTCGTTGGTGAGCGGTTTGGGACCTTCCGTGAGCGGAGAGAGGAGTTCCCGGAAGAACTGGAGAAAGAGATAGGGGTGAACCATGGTGCTACCCTCCGTGTGTGGTTGCCATATAGACGGTCACGGCCATGATGGTGATCACCGGGACGGAGAGCCCCAGGATCAGGCCGAATATGCCGACGTGTACGTACAGAATCAGAAGAGAGACCAAAACGGCAATGATCGCCAGGCGGAGGAGGTAGCGCAACTGCGCGAATCTCACCGCCTGCCGGGCCGGAAGGCGCATGGCCCGCCGCAGGATGGCATGGAGCCAGTGGCAGTTGGCTATGGCCAGAAGTCCTCCCGCCACCACGCCCGCCGCGAAGGAGCGGGAGACGAGAAGGAGGCCGCCTACCGCCAGCACCAGCAGCAGCAGAGAGGCGCCGATGGTCAGCACGGTGAAGATATTATTTTCGTCTATCTTCACCCGGCCCACTGTTCCTGATTTCTCTTCCGATGATAACGAATATATTGCGAAAACCCGCCAGAATCCCGATGAAGAGGAAGATGAAGAAAAAGACGTTGCCCGTGCCGAGCCATGCGTCCAGTGCGCGCCCTGCCATCACCCCGATGGCGATGGCCAGGACCACGGATATTCCCATGCTGGAAACGACACCGAGGGTTTTCAGCAGTCTTCTCTTTTCCTCATCCATCAATCGAACCTTTATATCACAGCAAGACTAAAAAATACAAGATAATTTTTCATGACACTAAAATACCGAAGGCCTCCCGCGCCGCTTCCAGGGTGCGTTCGATATCCTCGTCCGTATGGGCCATGGAAACGAAGGCGGTTTCGAACTGGGACGGCGCCAGGTAGATGCCCCGCTCCAGCATGGCATGGAAGTACCTCCCGAATGCGGCGGTGTCGCACCGGGCCGCGGTGCTCCAGCCGCGCACGTCTCCATCGGTGAAAAAGGCGCAGAACATGCTTCCGACCCGCGTGGCGCGGATGGGTACGCCTGCGTCCGCAGCGGCGCTCTCCATGCCGGCGGCGAGGCGGGCGCTCTTCTCTTCCAGTCTTTCGTAAAACCCCTCTTCCCGCAGCAGGGCAAGGGTCGCGAGCCCGGCGGCCATGGCCAGGGGATTGCCGGAGAGAGTGCCTGCCTGGTACACTCCGCCCGACGGTGAGAGGAGCTCCATGATGTCGCGCCTGCCGCCGAAGGCGCCCACGGGGAGACCACCGCCGATGATCTTCCCCAGGGTGGTCAGGTCGGGGACCACGCCGTAGAGTTGCTGCGCGCCGCCGTAGGCGACGCGGAAACCGGTCATCACTTCGTCGAAAATCAGGAGGATTCCCTCCCGATCGCACAGGGAGCGCAGTCCTTCCAGGAATCCCGGCTCCGGCGGTACGGTCCCCATGTTGCCCGCTATCGGCTCGATGATGATGCAGGCTATGGCGCCGCGGTGGGCGTCCGTCAGCCTGATCACCGATTCCAGGTCGTTGAATTCCGCACTATGGGTATGACGGGCGAAGTCCGCCGGCACCCCCGGAGAATCCGGAACTCCGAAGGTGGCGGCGCCGGACCCGGCCTTCACCAGCAGCGCGTCGCCATGACCATGGTAACATCCGGAAAACTTGATGATACCGTCCCGGCCGGTGGCGGCCCGCGCCAGCCGGATTGCGCTCATGGTAGCCTCGGTGCCCGAGCTGACCATGCGCACCATTTCCATGGAGGGTACCGCCGCACTCACTGCCTACGCCAGGTGCACCTCCCCCTCGGTGGGTGCTCCGAAGCTGCTCCCCTTGTCCAATGCCTCGGCCACGGCTTCCACGACGCGGGGATGGCGATGCCCGACAATCATCGGCCCCCACGAACCCACATAGTCGATGAATTCGTTGCCGTCAACGTCATACAGCCTGGATCCCGAGGCACGGTGGATGAAGAGGGGATGGCCGCCCACGGAGCGGAAGGCGCGGACCGGGCTGTTCACCCCGCCGGGGATGACGCGGGTGGCAGCGGAAAAGAGTGTGCGGGAGCGTTCGTGTTTCATGGTGCTTTCCTTGTGAAAAACCGGCGCGGGAGAATCAGTCGGTTGCAAAATCCTCCGCGTACCGTACGTAATTTTGGGCCGACCTCCGGATCCGTTCCAGTTCTTCGGGAGTGAGATCGCGCTTGTATCGGGCAGGGGCGCCGAGCCAGAGGGTGCGGGGGGGTATGACGGTTCCCTCGGTGACGAGGGATCGCGCGCCCACCAGAGCCTCTTCTCCCACCACGGCCCGATCCATGATCACTGCCTGCATCCCCACGAAGGCGCCGTTTTCGATGGTGCAGCCGTGGAGGGTGACGCTGTGGGCGATCGTAACGTTGTCGCCGATGATCAGGGGCGCTCCGGGGTCGGAGGGATCCTTTCGGTGGGTGACATGGAGCAGGGAGAGATCCTGGATGTTCGTGCCGCTTCCGATGCGGATGACATTCACGTCGCCCCGCACCACGGTGTTGTACCAGACGCTGCTCCGGGCGCCGATCTCCACATCGCCGATGATGACGGCCGTTTCGGCGATAAATGCCGTGGAATCGATGGTGGGATGAATTCCCTTGAACGGGCGGATCATGCAGCCCCTCAGTCCCTGGGAACGGCCAGCATCCGGTCAAGGGCGCGCTTCGCCGGGACCCGGATATCTTCGGGCACGCGCACTTCGGGAGACATATGGGTAAGGGAGGCAAGGATATCTTCCAGAGAGATAAGCTTCATGTTGGGGCAGATCAGGGCCGGGGATGCCAGAATGAACTCCTTGTCCGGGTTCTCCTTCTTCAGGCGGTAGAGGATGCCCGCCTCGGTTCCGATGATGAAGCGTTTGGCCGGGCTCTTTTTGCAGTAGTCGTACATGCCGCTGGTGGAACAGGCGTGATCAGCCAGTGCCGTCACCGCCGGGTTGCATTCCGGGTGGCAGATGAACAGGGCGTCCGGGTACTCCGCCTTGAGCCGCGCAGCTTGCTCGGGACGCAGCCGTTCATGGGTGGGGCAGAAGCCGTCCCAGAAGTGGAATTTCTTGGACGATGACTTGGCCACGTAGCTCCCCAGATTGCGGTCGGGGGCGAAGATGATCTCGCTGTCCGGGAGGGAGTCGACGACGCGACCCGCATTTGCCGAGGTGCAGCAGATGTCCGAGTGGGCCTTGACTGCGGCGGTTGAATTCACGTAGGTGACGACCGGCACGCCGGGGAGGCGCGACTTCATTTCCAGAAGCCCCTCGACGGTTACCATGTCGGCCATGGGGCATCCCGCGTCCAGGCGCGGCAGGAGCACCGTCTTGTCCGGTGAGAGGATGGAGGCCGATTCGGCCATGAAGTGCACCCCGCAGAAGACGATGACATCCGCGTCGGTCCGGGCCGCTTCCATGGAGAGTGCCAGCGAATCACCTGTGATGTCGGCAATCTCCTGCACCTCGTCCCGCATGTAATTGTGAGCAAGCAGAACGGCGTTCCGCTTTCTCAGGAGATCTCTGATTTCTCCCTTGATATCTTCTTGATACATACCGTGTCTTTTCCCCGTGACGCCGTTTCAAAAAACGGCGGAATTAAATGATAAACTGCTCGGATAGTAGCTCAATGATCCGTGCCGTGTCAAACTCTTTGCACTGCCGCGGGAGGGAACGGCGATTGCCGGAAAACCCGGCGTCCCGCGACCTTTCTTGACTCGCAGCGGCAAACTCTCTATTATTCTGTTTTCGGCAGGAGAAGTCATCCTTTGTTCACTCCGGATGCCCTGTTTCTGCTGCTGCAGGCTCGTTTCGCAAAGAGCGGCACCGAACCGGGTCAAAGTCGTTCTCTTCGGACGAATCCATTATCAGAAATCATTGTGATGCAGCGAGGTCTTCCATGTTCGGCTACGGCATGCCGGAACTGATTATCATCCTGGTGATTGCCCTCATCGTGTTCGGTCCGCAGAAGCTCCCCGAACTGGCCCGTACCCTGGGCAGGGCGCTCGCGGAGTTCAGGCGGGCCGCCGATACTTTCAAGCGGAGTATCGAGGAAGAGGCGGAACGGTCAAGGGATGGTGAGGAGAAACCGGACGGAGAAAGTGC
>JAAZOO010000170.1 GCA_012797715.1 Geobacteraceae bacterium
ATTGAGCGGCCACAGCCGATACTGTCCGGACAAAAAGGGTGAGTGTATCGGCTGTAGTGAAATAAGCTTGGAGCAGGAGAAAGACGGCAATGGGAGAGAACGAAGGATGCCTCCACCTGCCGAATCTAGGATAAACCGTTCCGTGGGACTGGCGTCCAAGCATGCCCGGTAAACGGTTCCCTGGGCCGTTATGCGGTTTGGCGGTATGGACTGGTACGGTGGTTACAGCGAAAAGACGGGCCGTTCGAGGCAGCCGCGCCTGGTCACCATGGGGAACGCACGGAATACGCGAAGGAGGGATTGGTGCGGCGGATCGGTAGGAGCCGCCGTAAGGGAAAACCGGTTACCCGGCGTAATCGGCATAAAATCCTTTGACCCTGGAAAGATAGGAGCGAGTCTCCGATGGAAGCCTTCCGGATTTCCGGTCGACATTTCCGGGACCCCAATTATAGGCTGCGAGAGCACGGTCCAGATCGCCGTTATAGCGATCGAGCATTCTCCGTAGATAACGGGTTCCGGCCATGACATTCTGCTCAGGGTCACGGGAATCCGTGACGCCCAGATCCCTGGCCGTGCCGGGCATGAGTTGCATGAGGCCTTGTGCACCGACAGGGGAAACCGCGTCAGGATTGAAATTGCTTTCCGCCTTGATAACGGCGCGAATGAGATCGGGATCCATATCGTAGCGGCGTGCGGCACGCCGAATGATGTCGTCAAGACCGGGACCCTTCGCCTCTGTTCCGCGGGGTTGGCGGAGCGGTTGTTCCGCGACGGCGTAGGTGTCAGGGATGGGGGGTTCTTCCGGAGCTGCCGGAGGGGTTTCGGGGGAAGGCTCGTACCTGCGGACAAGGTACTCAAGTGCCGGTCCGGTGGCGTACGGCTCCGGTTCGCGAAAATCCTGCTGCAGGGAGAGCGCGTCACGCATCATGCGCAGGCGGAGGAGTTCTGCGTGGGCTGCGGCTCTTTCTGCTGCTGTCGCCGTGCTTTCCCCGCTGCCGCCCATAGCGGAGAGAAGGTTGGAAAACCGGGAGTCCCGGTTTGACGGACCGTTCACGGCGTCGGGTGGGGAGGCCGCATCGGACCGTATCCGATAGAGGTTCTCAATGGAACGTATTGTCATCGGGTTCGTGTCCGGAACTCAGCTGGCAAGGGCCAATTCCGGGAAAAACATCTTTTTTTTCTTCAGTTTTTCGATAAAGGTGGTGCGTTTCAGATTCAAGAGCGAAGCTGCTTCTTTCTTGTTCCCGCCGGTTTTCTCAAGGGCCTGGAGAATCAGACGGTTTTCGAATTCCTCAACTGCGCTGCTCAGACAGATGCCGTCACTGGGGAGGGAGACCGCGGCGGGCTGCGGCTTCACAATCGTCCCGCGGTATTTTTCAGGAAGATCTGCCAGGGTTACCGTGCCGGAACCTTTCAGGATGACCATTCTCTCCACAAGGTTCTCCAGTTCGCGGATATTGCCCGGCCAGTCGAATGAGCACAAGGCATCCAGAGCGTCCGCATCGAACCCTTTCACATCGCGCCTGCTTTCCCTGTTGAACTTCTGCACAAAGCTCTCCACAAGGAGGGGAATATCTTCCTTTCGCTCCCGCAAAGGGGGAATCACGATGGGTATCACCGACAGACGGTAGTACAGGTCCTCCCGGAAGGCCTTATCTTCCACCAGCTTCTCGAGATTCTGATTGGTTGCGGCAATGATGCGTGTGTCTATCTTCTTGGGGCGGGTCGCGCCGACAGGTTCCAGTTCCCGGTTCTGCAAAACGCGCAGCAGCTTCACCTGGAGGCATGTCTTCATGTCGCCGATCTCGTCCAGGAACAACGTTCCCTTGTCTGCCATTTCGAACCGGCCGACCCTGGTGGCAACCGCTCCCGTAAAGGAACCCTTCACATGGCCGAAAAGCTCGCTTTCCAGGAGATCGTCGGGGATCGCACCGCAGTTTACGGGGACAAAGTTCCTGCTCTTTCTATTGCTCAACTCGTGAATCGACTGGGCCACGAGCTCCTTACCCGTTCCCGACTCCCCCTGGATGAGCACCGTGGCATCGGAATCCGCGACCTTCTCGATGAGCTCGAACAGGGCAAGCATTTTGGGGCTTTCGCCGATCATCTTGATGCGGGCCCTGTTTCGCAGTGCCGGAGTCTTCCGATAACTGCGGCTCTGGAGGGAGTAATGCTCAAAACCTCTCTGGATAATGGTTTCCAGTTCTTCCAGGTCAAAGGGTTTTTCAAGATAGAAGAACGCGCCCGCCTTGAGGAGATTGGAGGTCATGACGCTGTTGCCGAACGCGCTGTAGACGATGGCGACGATTTCGGGACGAACGGCTTTCACCCGTTTTATGAACTCGAGACCGTTCACTTTCGGCATCATTACATCGGTAACAACCAGATCGATGTCTTCCGATTCTATTTTTTCCAAAGCCTCCATGGCGTCGCATGCCTGGAAGACCTGATACCCTTTGTACGAAAGAAAGGTCGCTACCAGATCTCTGGTCTGCTTGTCGTCGTCGGTAATCAGGATCCGTCTCTCTTCCATGTCCAGCCCCCCAAATGCTCAAACCGTGAACATAACACCGGGAATCGCTTCCGAGCCTCCCGTGCGCCTCGTGTCTCGCATCCATGTGAGCAACTTTAATGCCAAAATGCCAGCACCAGGAGATGTCATTATTTTATCAATAATATCGGCACAATACAGACGCAAAGGGACAGTTCCTCCCTTTCTGTGCACACACCCTTCATGCTCACGCCATGAACAGAAACACAAAGGGGAGCATGATACTGTTAATAATATCGAATAGTTACTTTAATTTCCCAGAGAATGATCAGGGTTTGAACAGAGAGCATGGCAAGGTGGGGTATCACGGAGGGAGAAAGCTTTCAAGCAAACGAAGACTGAAAGCGGGAGGGAACCGTGAAAAGAAGGGGTGAGAGGAACGCTATTCAGTACTGGAGATCTTGTAGCGTTCCAGCCTGTCGCGGAGGGTGTTACGGCTGATTCCGAGGAGCTTCGCCGTTGTCACCTGATTGTAGTTGCTCCGTATCAAGGCCAAGTGAATCAGGGCCTTCTCCAGTCCGGCGGAAATCGTGTCGTACACGGAACCGTTCTCCTTTTCACAGATTTCGGAGAAGACAGGCTCCAGAAGGCTGCAAAATGCCTTGAAGTACTCGTCCCCTGATCGCTGAACGTTTATCTCGGTCACCTTGAAGCCGGGCTTTACCTGGAGTAGGGATTCAAAATCCTCCGGCAGCAGGATGTCCCCCTTGCAGAAAAGGGTGGCGGAGTTGATGATATTCTTCAGCTCACGGACATTCCCTTCCCAGGGCTGTTTCTGGAGAAGGTCAAGGGCTCCCGGCGAAAGGCCCTTTATCCTCTTGTCATACTGACGGGAGTATTTCTTTACAAAGAGATCGGCAAGAAGCGGAAGGTCTTCCAGCCGCTCCCGGAGAGGCGGAAGGTAAAAGGACACGACGCGGAGCCGGTAGAACAGGTCGAGTCTGAATTTCTTTTCATTAACTGCCTTCATGAGGCTGAAATTGGTTGCCGCAATCACCCGGACATTGACTTTAATCGTCTCATTGCCCCCGACCCGTTCAAACTCCTGATTTTCAAGAACCCGCAAAAGCTTTCCCTGGTTGGACAGACTCATCTCGCCTATCTCGTCCAGAAAAATCGTCCCTCCGTCGCACTGCTCGAACTTCCCAATCCTGCGGCAGTGAGCATCGGTAAAGGCTCCTTTTTCGTGGCCGAACAGTTCGCTTTCCAGAAGGGTCTCGGGAAGAGCGGCGCAGTTCACCGCAAGGAAGGTCTTGTCGGCTCGTTTCGAATTGTTGTAGATGGCGCGGGCAAGCAACTCCTTGCCCGTTCCGCTCGCCCCCTGGATCAGCACGCTTGCGTCAGAATCGGCTATCTTCCCGACCATTTTCCAGATCTGGATCATCTGGGGGCACGAGCCGATCATGATGTCTTCTTCCAGCTCGGCGTCGCTGATCTGGTCGGAAAGCTCGGCATAGCGGACCTTGCGGTTCAGAAGATTGCACTCAAGAGCCTTCTGAACGACATCTTTCAGCTTCTCAATGTCGAACGGTTTGGTCAGGTACTCGTACGCACCATGCTTCATCGCCTCGATGGCGTTCTGGGTGGTTCTGTACCCCGTTGTCATAATCACGGACAGACCGGGATCGATCTGCTTTATTTCACGCAATACTTCGAGACCGGATTTTTTGGGAACGCAGATATCAAGGATCGCGACATTCGGATGTTCGGATACCACCCGATTTACCGCGGATTCGCTGTCGGTCTCCAGAATAATCTCCATGTCATCATCTTCGAAGACGGCCGCAAGGAGTTGGAGTATTGCCTCGTCGTCATCCAGTATCAGTAGTTTGCTTTTCATGCGGTTCCTATTGCATTCCCCGGTTGATATTTGTCCGAGAATAACACAAAGAAGCCTGTAAAAACAATACGAATCACTCCTTTCTTCTCACGTGGTCCCAACTTACGGCGTGGGGGCACTATTCGTCCCAGCCGCTTTTCAGGCGGTGTCTCAGGACGGCGTTTTCCGACTCGACCTCGGCACATATCCGTTCTGCCTCGCTAGCCGTCAGGCCGACGGTAGGGTGGTTTCCCATCCAGTGGGTGAGATCGTCCTTCGGAGATGTGAGGAGACACGGCAGAGGAGGCCCGGCAATATGTTTTCCGTTGAGATAGAGCGCCGCTTCATACACTCCCTCGCGCTTCACAAGATTGAATTCGGCCAGGTATCCTGCTTTGAGAATTTTTTTCAAAATGAGCCTTTTTACTATCATATATCGTATCCTTGAAAAATCCGTCCCTGTGGAGGTAACGAAAAGCTGCACGGAAGAACGCTCTCCCGGAGGGCAGTCTCCCTGCACCCTTCGATTAGCATTGGCTTTTTCCCTTTCATTTCGGCAGACGCGCGGGAAACTTAAATACTCTTTGTTCCCGTCACAGACCTTCTTCCATGCGGTTTGCCCACTCGATGGCCTGCACCTGATATTCCAGCAGGGACTCCAGGTTGCAGGAGGATTCATCCAAGAGCTTTTGCAGGTTCGATAAATCAAGGCTCTCCAGGCTTTCCGCCACACGGAGGAGTCTTCCCAGGTGACCTTCCCGGTGGATGAGCGCACACCGCACATCGTCCGTAAGATTGAGCTGTTCCAGGATGTCTTCCATGGGAGACTCGAACAGCACATCGATCAGGGAAAGGACTCCCGTCATGAATGCGCTCTCCGAATAATCCTTTCCCGTGTGTTCTTCCCGTTGATGTGCCGAGAGGAGCTCCATCAAACGGCCCCGTATGGCAGCGGTTTCCAGCAGGGGATTCCCGACGCCGCCCGCGGACTCGGTGGCGAATAGGGCCAACTGAACCCAGCGTTTCAACTGCTGCATGCCGAGAACCACCAAGGCGTGCCGAAGCGTCCGAATTTTTTCCTTCATTCCTATGACGACGGAATTTACAAGCCGCAGCAGATTGTAGGTAAGGGTGGGATTATGCTTGAAGGTCCCTTCAATCTCTTCAAACTCGGCATCGGAGCAGACCAGTTGCAGGAGCTTCAAAAGGGTTGTCCCCGCCACATCGACCCGTTTCGTATTGAGGACAGCCGGCCGAGCGAAAAAATACCCCTGGAACAGCTGGAACCCCAGGGAGAGACAGTCGAGGTACTGTTGAGTTGTCTCCACCTTCTCCGCAAGCAACACCACATTGCGGGTACGCAGAATTTTCACCATCTCGAGAACTGTTTCAGGAGACGCCTGCAGAATATCAATCTTTACAATATCAACGACATCGTACAACGGCTCGTAATCGGGATGGTAGAGATTATCATCCAGAGCCAGAAGGAAACCTCGATCTTTCAGTTCCCGGCACCTTCTCAGCACCGGTTCCGTTGCGGTTATCGTTTCCAGCAGCTCAATCACAATCCTGTCGGACGGGAGAATTTCAAGCATATCGTTCATCAGGAGATCGCCGGTGACGTTAATGAACCCTTTATGCTTGCCGAGAACGGAAGAAACTCCGAAGGTTGACAGAACATTGCTGATTACGGACCTCTCCGCGAAGGCCAGGTCCGTAATATGGGCGTGGAGGGTATCAGCGGCACGAAACAGCAATTCGTACCCGAATATCTTTTTCTGTCTATCCAGTATCGGCTGACGGCCTAGAAATATCTTTCCCTGTATCTCACTCATGGAAACAGTGCTCTCCTCTGAAACACACAGGCAATCACCTTCCGCAACACCAGGATACATCGTTGCATGGTGACGGTCGGGACGCATTCTTCTTGGGCACATACGCAAGAAATCAACCTAGATTCGGCAGTTGGAGGCATCCTTCGTTCTCTCCGATTGCCGTCTTTGTGCTGCTCTAAGCTCATTTCACTACAGCCGATACACTCACCCTTTTTGGTTCGGACAGTATCGGCTGTGGCCGCTCAATTTCTCTAAGAGCAGCAACGAAATACGACAGAGTCGCTCTCTGCGGATACCTCCAACTGCCGGTTTTAGGATCAAAAAAAAAGGCCGGCTTCAAAAAGCCAACCTTGTATTAGTGGTGCCCGGGACCGGGATCGAACCGGTACAGCACGATGTGCCGAGGGATTTTAAGTCCCTTGCGTCTACCAATTCCGCCACCCGGGCAGGATCATCTTTTCCACCGGCGCAGCTCTTCAGTCTGCAGTCACCCCCGAGATGAACTGGAAAAACAACGGATTATCATGAATTATTTACCCTGTCCCTCAGTTCTTTCCCCGTTTTGAAGAACGGGGTCTTCTTGGCTGGAATCGCAACCAGTTCGCCGCTTTTCGGATTTCTTGCCTCTCGAGGACCCCTTTGACGAATGGTAAAACTCCCGAATCCTCGTATCTCAACCTTTTCACCACTCTTGAGGGCATTGCGGATACTGTCGAATACGATATCTACGACTATTTCAGAATCTTTTCTCGTCAAAAGGCTGTTTGATTCCAGCAGCCTTTCAACCAGTTCACTTTTGGTCATACACGACACTCCTTGTTCCTGATATGCACAGCATCGGTTTCTTGAAGCCCTTCCCTCACACAGGAATCCATCGCTGCGTGAGGGGCAGGTCTC
The DNA here is from genome assembly GCA_012797715.1 of Geobacteraceae bacterium. GTDB lineage: Bacteria > Desulfobacterota > Desulfuromonadia > Geobacterales > Geobacteraceae > RPRC01. The sequence goes on from JAAZOO010000170.1 coordinate 7,103, forward strand.
CTCTGGAATGCGGCGGCACTATGCTAATCGCGCCCGTTGCTCTTGTTCAATTCCTGCTTCAGCAGTTCACCGAGATTCGAGGTCGCCTCACCCTGGGTATCCATGTAGGAAGCAAGGGCCTGTTTGTCGGCGTACCCCGAAAGAGCCTTTACGGAAAGAGCAATCTTCTTGTCCACCGTGTCGACATTCAGAACCAGCGCCTCAATAGTATCGCCGACTGATGCGAAGTCCTTCGGAGAGGCGACTTTTTCCTGGGAAAGTTCCGACACATGGATAAGCCCCTCGATCCCTTCCTCGATCTCAAGGAAGATGCCGAAATCGGTAACCGATGTCACTTTACCGGAGACCTTCGTACCGGGTTTGTACTTCGTGGGGATTTCAGCCCAGGGATCCAGCGCCAGTTGCTTGATGCCGAGGGAAAGCCTCTCGTTTTCCGGATCGATGTTCAAGACCACAGCCTGAACGGTCTGTCCTTTGGAGTACAGTTCGGAAGGATGCTTGATCCGACGTGTCCACGACATATCGGAGACATGCACCAAACCGTCAATGCCGTCCTCGACGCCAATGAAGACGCCGAAATCGGTAACATTCTTGATCTGTCCCTCAATCTTCGTCCCCACGGGGTACTTGTCACCGATTACCAGCCAGGGATTTACCTGGGTCTGTTTCAGACCGAGGGAAATACGCCTGCTCGGAACATCGACACCCAGCACTTCCGCCTCCACCTCCTCGCCGACCTTGAGGACATCGGACGGATGACGCACTCTTTTGGTCCAGGACATCTCTGAAACGTGAACCAGCCCCTCAACTCCTTCCTCCAGGGAAATAAAGGCGCCGTAATCGGCAAGGCTGACGACTTTTCCCCGCACCCTGTCGCCGGTGTGATATTTCGTTTCAACGCTCAACCACGGATCCGGGATGGTCTGCTTGATGCCGAGAGATATCTTTTCCTTCTCACGGTCATACTTCAACACCTTGACCGTTACCCTGTCACCGTTCTTCAGTATTTCAGAAGGATGGCCAAGCTTGCGCCACGACATGTCGACAATATGCAGAAGGCCGTCGATGCCTCCCAAATCGACAAAAGCGCCGTAGTCGGTGATATTTTTTACGGTACCTTCCAGAATCTGCCCCTCCGCAAGGGTTGCCAGGGTGTCCTTCTTCAGCCTTTCTCTCTCCTCTTCGAGAATGACACGACGGGACAGAACGACATTCCCCCGTTTCTTGTTAACCTTTACCACCTTGAATTGGAAGGTCTGACCGATAAGCTTCTCCAGATTACCGATAGGTCGCACATCCACCTGAGAAGCGGGGAGAAAAGCGGGCACTCCGATGTCAACGGTAAGACCTCCCTTGACATTCGCAACGATCTTTCCTTCCACAAGACCGCCGCTCTCGACCGCCTCCTCGATCCTGTCCCACACGACTTCTCTCTCGGCCTTTTTCCGCGAAAGGACGATATATCCCCGAATATTCTCCTTCTTTTCGAAGTACACCTTCACCTCATCACCGACCTTGACCGTAAGCTGTCCGCTTTCGTCGAGAAATTCGGCGATGGGGATGCACCCCTCGGACTTGTAGCCGATGTTGACAAGAACGTAATCCGGATCTATCTGTACAACAACACCCGTAACGATTTCACCGACCTGCGGCTGTCGAAGGCTTTCCTGGAAAAGCTCTTCGAAGTTCTCTTTCCCCCCGAAAGAGGAATCATCCTCCGAATCGTTCGTCAGCCTTTCCGGCTCGCTGGTGATGTTGGAAAACTCTTTTTCGTCGTTCATTAAAATAGTACCCCCTAGAATTTCTATGTTTTGCCCGCCCTATGCTAGCATACCCCTTATAAAACTCAATGTGTTTTGTCTCTCTCTATATGGCCTATCTGTTCCAGCACCTCATCAATGACCCACTTGGGAGTTGAGGCCCCGGCGGTCACGCCCACGGTATCCACTCCCTCGAACCATTCCCTGTTCAGCTGCTGCGCGGTTTCAATATGGTAGGTCCTGGGCTGCAATTCCGCGCATACCTGGGCAAGACGCGTTGTGTTAGCGCTGTTGTATCCACCGATTACTATCATGCAGTCAACACGTTTGGCAAGCTCTTTAGCTTCTTCCTGACGTACGGCCGTTGCGTCGCAAATCGTGTTAAAAACCCGTATTTCACTCCCTTTTACAAGACATTCGAGCACAACGTTCTTCAGATTTTCAAATGACTGCGTGGTCTGGGCAACGATGCCGATCTTCCCGGAAATCTTCAGGCCGGCCGCTTCTTCACCTGAACCGACGACATAAACCTTTCCCTTGGCGTAGGAGACAATCCCCTGTACCTCGGGGTGGTCCGCGTCGCCTACCACTACCACATCATATCCCGCCTGGGAAAGGCTTTTTACGTGTTCCTGAGCCTTCTTGACAAAGGGGCAGGTGGCGTCCACAATCTCCAGCTCTTTTCGAATAGCTTCCTGCAATTCTTCCGACGCTACACCGTGTGAACGGATGATAATCGCCCCGTTGTCAAGTTCCGAGATACTCGTGAGAACCTTCACTCCCAATTCCTCGAGGCGCTGCACAACCTGGGGAGAATGGATAATGGGCCCCAGCGTAAAGGTCTTCCCCCCACGGCCGGCAGCCTCGAAAGCCATCTGGGTGGCGCGTTTCACGCCGAAACAGAACCCCGCCTGCTCTGCAAGAATAATCTTCACGCCGGGACCCCCCTCCCCCAGAATCGAGAAATCACCGTGATTCCCCCTGACCGGCCGGTACGGTGCCGGCCCGTTCCGTTTCTTTGGCACGGACAATTATTTCCATTCGCGCAACAACGTCCGGGATTGAAACTCCCGTTGAATCCACCAAAAGGGCGTCCTTCGCCATGCGGAGGGGAGCAATTTCACGCTGCTCATCGCGGGCATCGCGGGCGGCAACTTCCGCGATTGTACTTTCGACCGTTACGTCTTCACCTTTCTCACGCAGCTCGAGAAAACGGCGCTTTCCCCTCTCTTCTGCGGAAGCGGACAGAAAAAACTTGACGTCGGCATCAGGGAACACCACGGAGCCGATATCACGGCCCTCCAGAACGACATTTCCGGACCGCCCCATCCTGCGCTGTTCATGGAGAAGGACATCACGGACCGCTTTCCTGGTGGAAATCCTGGACGTGAGCTGGCTGATCTCCGGCGTGCGTATCGCTTCCGAAACATCCTCGCCATTCACCAGGACACGATACCCTCCGGAATCCCGCTCGAAGGAGATTTCCAGCCCGCGGCAGAGCTCCTCCAGCGCCACCTCGTCCTCGGGTGCTATGGATGCCCGTTTCACCGAAAGGGCCACTGCCCGATACATGGCGCCGGTATCGATGTATACGTAACCCAAACGCTCGGCCAGGAGCCTCGCGACAGTGCTCTTTCCGGCACCTGACGGCCCGTCTATGGCGACAATGATTCCCGTACGGGGCGAAGGGATATCTCTCATCGGACACATACCTGTTCCAACAGTTCGAGAAATGAAGGAAACGATGTGGAAATGCACCCCACGTCCGTTACCGTTGTCTCTCCTTTGGCCACAAGTCCGGCCGTAAGCATCGACATGGCAATGCGGTGATCCCCGAAACTGTCGGCCGTGCACCCGAGGAGACGGCCGGCGCCGGTGATTTCCATGCCATCCTCCGTTTCCACGACTCTCACCCCCGCCTTGGAAAGATTCGATGCCATGGCCGCAATGCGATCCGTCTCCTTGACGCGCAACTCCCGGGCGTCACGAAGGACCGTTTTCCCTTCCGCGCATGCAGCTGCAACGCACAGGACGGGGAACTCGTCGATAGCCCTGGGAACCAGTTCCCCGCCGATTTCGATACCTTTCAGCGAAGAGGAGCGGACAAGGAGGTCTGCCACCGGCTCACCCGACACCTCGCGGGAGTTCACCTGTTCGATTGACGCGCCCATGCGCAGAAGAATGTCAATGCATCCTGTCCGCGTGGGATTCATGCCGACGCCGGTGATGAGCAATTCCGAGCCAGGCACGAGAAGCGCCGCAACGATAAAAAAGGCCGCGGAGGAGATATCCCCTGGCACCTGAACGTCCCGCCCCTCCAGAATCCTTCCTCCGCGAATCCGGGCGCCGTTGTGCAACGGTTCGATATCTGCCCCGAAGTAGCGAAGCATGCGTTCGGAATGATCCCTCGAGAGGGAAGGTTCGGTAACCCGGGTTTCCCCGTCGGCATAGAGTCCCGCCAGCAGAAGGGCTGATTTAACCTGGGCGCTGGCAACCGGAGATGTAAAGGAAATCCCTTTCAGGGGGCGTCCCTGAATCGCAAGAGGTGCGCGCGTCCCTCCGGAGCGCCCGAAAATCGTGGCCCCCATTTCGGAGAGCGGTTCGATGACACGGCCCATGGGCCGGTTTCGCAGGTATTGGTCCCCGTTCAGAACGGAAAAGAAATTCTGCCCCGCCAGCATGCCGGTCAACAGCCTCATGGAAGTTCCGGAGTTTCCACAGTCAAGAACATCGGTCGGTTCCTTCAGGCCATGGAGGCCGACGCCCCGGATTCGTATCACGTCCCCATCGTCGCAAGCGTCGACCCCCATGGCACGGAATGCTTTCAGGGTGCACATGGTATCCTCGCCCCGGAGAAAACCGCGGACCGTGGTTACCCCCCTGGCGAGAGAGCCGAACATGATTGAACGGTGCGATACGGATTGGTCGCCGGGAACCGAGATGGAGCCCCGAACACCGGATGCCGGTTGAACTGTGTAGTCACTCACTGAGTACTCCGTAGGAATAGATGCCTACTGAATTGAATCCCTGCTTTTTTTAGAGCGCAAGAAAAACTCCTCAAGCCCGGAAGCATCGCCTCCCTCCACCAGCGAGCGGAGAGCCTGAAAGTGCCGCTCGAAAAAATCCATCATCTCCAACAGAGCAGAGCGATTCATGAGAGCAATATCTCGCCACATGGCCGGGTCGGAGGAAGCGATACGGGTGAAATCCCGAAAACCGCCTGCGGAATAGGAGAGTATGCTTTCATCGAATCGATCATACCCCCCGACGGCATTTACAAGGGAGTAGGCGACCATATGGGGGAGGTGGGAGATTGCGGCTACTATCCTGTCGTGTTTTCTCGCATCCATACAGACCACCTCGGATCCCGCGATTTCCCACATTCTCACCACTTTTTCCAGCGATGGGGGGTCGGTCTGCCTCGTGGGGGTAAGGATGCACCTCTTCCCCTGGAAGAGAGTGGAAAATGACGCGTCCACACCCGAATTTTCAGTGCCGGCAATGGGATGCCCTCCGACAAAATGAGCCCCCTCCGGCATCAAGGGTTCGCAGGTGGAAACAATGGCTTCCTTCACACTCCCACCGTCGGTCACAACGCAGCCGGGCGCCAGAAAGGGCGCGATGCGGGCGAGTACCGGAGCGATTGAACAGACGGGGGTGGCCAGAAAGACCAAGTCTGCGCCGCTCACCCCTTCGCAAGGATCATGAGTATACCTGTCAATGACGCCCAGCTCCACCGCACGTTGAAGATTGGGCGCCTGTCGCCCCACGCCGACGACTTCCCCCACCTCTCCTCGCTCCCGGAGTATCCTCGCCAGGGAACCTCCGATGAGACCGACGCCGATCACCGCCATACGCCTGCTAAGAGCCATGAATCCCTCGTGAAGTGGCTCTATTCTCCGACATGACGAGACGCCTCCCCCTCCCCGCACCGGACATGGTCATGGTTCCGATTTCTCCCGGCTCGTTTTCGGATAGGACCCGAGAATCTTGACGAACTGACAACACTCGCGCAGGTCGTGAATTGCGGCGGAAACGTCGGGATCCGAGACATGACCGTTCAGATCAAGGAAAAAGATATACTCCCACGCCTTCTTCTTGAGCGGACGAGACTCAATCTTGGTCAGGTTGATTCCGCGTTTGGCGAAGGGCTCCAGCATTCTGTGGAGAATCCCGGGCTCGTCCTTGACGGAGAACATCAAGGAAGTCTTGTCATCGCCGCTCTTTTCCGCAAACTTCCGCCCGATCACAAGAAAGCGGGTGAAATTATTCACCTGGTCTTCAATCCTCTCCCGCACAATCTTGAGACCGTACAGGGACGACGCAAGCTCACTGGCGATTGCGGCAGCCGTAGAATCCTCGCTGACAATCTGGGCGGCCACGGCCGTGGAAGCCACATCAACGACCGGCACGTTCGGCAGGTTGTCCGCGAGCCATTCCCGGCACTGGGCAATGGGCTGGGGGTGAGAATAAACCTTCTTGATGTCTTCAAGGCGGCCGGTGCGGGAAAGCAGATAATGGTGCACTTCCAGCAGCACTTCGGAAATGATCTTGAGGTCGCTTTCCATGAACATGTCGAGGGTATGGGAAACCATGCCCTCGGTTGAGTTCTCAACGGGAACGACCCCGTACTGCGCTTTCCCCTTCTCGACCTCTTCGAAAACGGCCGGTATTGATTTCTGGGGGATCAGCTCGGCAGACAATCCGAACTGCTGCATGGCGGCAATGTGGGTAAATGTCGCTTTCGGCCCGAAAAAGGCCACCTTCATGGGCTCTTCAAGGGCCAGAGAAGCGGAAATAATCTCCCGGAAGATACTCTTCAGCGCCTCGTTGGGAAAGGGCCCGGGATTCTTTCCCAGAAGCCGCTCGTAGATTTCCCGCTCCCGACTCGGCACGTAGAACTCGCGGTCTTCTCCCTTTTTCAGCGCTCCGATGGCAATCACCATGGATGCCCGCTGATTCAGAAGTTCGAGGATGCGATCATCAAGCTCGTCAATTGAGTTTCTGATTTCTTCGATTGTTTTCTTTTCAGACAAAACGGAGTCACCTGAGAGAGGGGCTTTCCAGTGTGTGGAACGAGCTAATCTATAGCAGTTGCCGCGAAAAAGCAAACTATTTCTGGACAATCACCGGCAAGCGCCAGCCTGCAGATACCTATTCGCTCGAATAGGGCAGGCCATGCAGTTAGCTGCTCGGTTGAAACGACGTACTCCGATGGGGAAGAAAACCGGAGTACACGCTGCTGCAGGCCGGACAGGTGCGAACAGCGTGCTTTAGTGCTTCCTAACCCGTCACAAGACATGTATACTGAACGGAGCCGTTCACGGCAGGAATCCCCGTTCCGGAACTTTCACGGAGGCTCTGTCCTGCCGTCGCTTTTTCGAAGGGCAGAACGTGAAGATACCCTGCAGGAAGTAGGTATTACCATGTCCGAAAAACCGGCCGGCAAGCGATTCACCCTTGTACAGCGACTCATCGCCAGCTATGCCGCCGTGGTGATTTTCAGCATGGCGGCAACCGGCTTTTCTATCTTCGGCCTGTATTCGCTGAACGGGATCGTGCGTGACATAGCACAAAACGATTACGCATTCATGAGATCTGCCGAAGGTCTTCGCGAATCAATCGAGGCGCAGAAAAGGAGCGCCGCAAAATATTCCGTCCTGAAATCAGATGAATTCAAGGGGGTGTACTACCGCCGCCGACAGGAATTTCTCGAAAGAATCGGGGAACTGAAAAAAACCGGCTCCTGCCCGCTTCTCGACACACTGATCAAGAATTATGGCCACTTTTCCTCCAGGGCCGAGGACATGTTCGCGGGAAGAACGTCGGATATTTCTCTTCTCAAGGAATCTGCGGACAGGGTCGACTCTTCCATTGAAGCGCTGTACACGCAGCGCCAGAACATTCTGAACGCAAAACTGAGAAACGCGGACAACGAACGGGAACGGACCGTGAAGTGGACGGTTCTGCTTTCCTGCAGCGGTTTCCTTCTTGCCCTGTGCGTTACCATTCTTTTTGTCATCACCATCTCCTCATCCATCAGAAAACTCAAGCGCGCCACCCATTTCATTGCACAAGGCAACTTCGACTTTGATCCCCGGATACCCCCAGGCGATGAAATCGGCGATCTTGCCCTTGATTTCACACGAATGGCCGCACGCCTGAAGGTTCTTGAGCAGATGAGTCTCGACGCCAGCCCCCTAACCCGTCTTCCAGGGAACATCGCCATTGAAAGGGTGCTCACGAAGAAACTCCAGTCCGGGGAGACCTTCGCCGTCTGCTATGCAGATCTCGATAACTTCAAGGCATACAGCGACCGATACGGGTATATCAGAGGAAGCGACCTTATCAAGATGACGGGCGAGGTAATCTACGAAGCTGTCCGGCGCCACGCCGATGAAAACGCATTTGTCGGACATATCGGAGGTGACGACTTTGTGATGATCATTTCCGCAGACAGTGTGGACACCGTCTGCCGGGCCGTTATCAGCGATTTCACCAAAAGGGTTCCTGAATTCTACTCACCCGAGGATCGAAAGCGCGGGGCAATCGAAGGGGTCGACCGTTACGGTGTGGAACGGGTCTTCCCCCTCATGACCATCTCGATTGCCGTTGTCATGTGCCGGAACGGAGAGTATGACTCCGCGGTGGTTATCGCCAAGACAGCCGCTGAAATAAAAGAATATACGAAGGGGGTAGCGGGAAGTAATTACTTTATCGACCGCCGCAAGACAGCGCGATGAAAAACACCTTCACCTGTTTCATATTCCTTCTTGCGCTCTCCGGCCTGTCCAGTTGTGCCACGGTCCGGAAAGGCGACACCTACGAACAAGAACAGCACCAGAAACTGGTCCTTGCACGTATGCTCCTGGAAGACAACCGGCTCGGCGCCGCGAAAAGGATTCTGGCAACGATAGCCGAGGAAAGGGAGGTGGCCGGCGTAACCGATGAGGCTCTCTTCCGCCTGGCGCTCCTCAACCTGGAGCCGGGCGAAAAGAAGATACTCACCGGAAATGCGGGGAAAAACCTTGAAAAGCTGCTCTCTCTCTTCCCATCGAGCCCCTGGAAGTCACACGCGGCCACCCTGAAAGGTCTCCTTGAAGCCTACGACCTTTCCCGCGAGGAAAACTCGGAACTGGAGAAGACGATCCGGAGCCTGAAAAGCTCGAATCTGTCACTGGGGAAGGAGAACAAAGAGTTGCGTCAGGATATGGAGAAGCTGAAACAACTGGACCTCGAACTGGAAAGAAGGAAGAACAGGTAGAATCCTTTTCACCTTCCAAACCGTCGCGACAGAAGATCGTATAACCCCGAGGGAGTGGCACGGAAGACAGCAACTTCCCTTCCCAGGCTCTCCTGGAGATCGTCCGTCGTGACATCATCGATAAACACACCCTCTCCCTCCTTCAGCATAACATCGGGAATCAGCAGAATATCATCAACTCCCCGGGTCTGCGCCCCTTCCAGCACATCCTTGCCGGACACGAGGCCGGCAACGGTCACGCTGTCGCCAAACAGGGTATTGTCAAGCGCCATCGTTCTGAATACCACGCCTGTCCGTGCGGAAAGCAGACGGAGGAATCCGTCCACGACAGAAAAGGCGGACCTTCCCGTCGCCACCGTTACCCGAGCAGGCATCAATGGTTCGGCATGGGAAAGCACACGGGCGGCATCCGCGAGGAAGAGGGGAATCAGTCCCACACCGTTTTCCAGCTGCGGCATATCACCATAGTCTTCAAGGGGAGGGAAAGGGATCCCCGACTTCACAAAGAATTCGTCCGCAAAGAAAAGAAACGGGGCGCCGAACCGTGAAGCAAGGCTGCGGGCACACGGCTGCCAGCGGACAAGAAAATCGAAGGCATAGCCGCCAGTAACCGGATGAAGCTGCGCCAGGGAATCACGGTGCCGGGTAAGGCCGAGGGGAACGATGGCAAGGGACGCAACGCGGGGATACAGCCCGGACAGGTCCCGAACGGTTTTTTCCAGGTGCGCGCCGTCATTCAGACCCGGACAGAGGACCACCTGGGTATGCATGGTTATTCCGGCATCCGCGAGCTCACGGAGCTGTTCCAGTATGGGAGGGCACCCCCGGTTCCCCAGCAGTTCGCCGCGCAGCTCGGGGTCGGTGGCATGGACCGAAATGTAGAGGGGGGAGAGACGTTGTTCGCGGATTCTGCGCATCGCCCCCCGACTCAGGGAGGAAAGGGTGACAAAATTGCCGTACAGAAAGGAGAGACGGTAATCCTCATCCTTCACGTAGAGGGAGGGGCGAAGACCTGCCGGCAGTTGATCGACAAAACAGAACAGACAGGCATTGGCGCAACGGGCAGGCTTCGGGGCGGCGAAACGAATGCCGAGAGGCTCCCCCTCCCACCGCTCCATCTCCACGGCCCATACCTCACCTCCCGCTTTTTCAATCTCCACCACAAGCTCGTCATCGGCGGAAAAGAAGCTGTAATCGATGAGGTCCCGGATGCGGTTGCCATTGATGCGGAGCAGCCGGTCTCCAGGCTCAATCTCCGCTTCCATGGCGATACTGCCGGGCTCGACACCCTCAATCAGGAGTCCCCGTTTCATGCGCCGGTGAAAAAGCTGGTGGAACGGTACCAGGACAGGTAGGAGGAAAAAAAGACTTTCAGGACAGCGGTTGCCGGGACGGCAAGCAGCATGCCGAGAACTCCCAATAACTGGCCTCCGATAAGGAGCGCAATTAGTATCACAACCGGATGGAGTCCGACCTTGTCGCCGACAATCTTCGGAGTAATGATCCCTCCCTCAATGGCTTGAACAACGCCGAACCATCCGAGACACAGGAGCGGATGGAGAAGGTCGTGGAATTTGAGCGCTGCCATGATCGTGGAGAACACGATTCCAAAGAGGGTTCCCAGGTAGGGAATAATGAAAAGGAATCCGGATGTGGTGCCGATGACGACGGCCAGATCGATGCCGATGAACCAGAGGCCGACACTGTACAGAACGGCAAGAACGGCACAGACCGTGAGCTGCCCGCGGACGAAGCCGGAAAGGATTCCGTGGATTTCCGCGGTCCGAGCGGAGAGAGCGCTCCGGTATCGAACAGGTACGAGATCAGCGATTCCGTCGCGTATTTTCGGCAAGTCTTTCAGAAAATAGTAGAGATAGAGAGGGGTTATGACGTATCCGAGAACAGACAGGACAAAGGCGAGGGTGGAAGTGACGGCTTTTCTGAAAAAGCCGAAGGTCTCCCGGGCCACGCCAAAGGAAACCCCTTTCACCTGCTCCAGCAGGTGATTCAATTGGAGATACGCCTTGGCCGGAGTTTCTATTCCCAGGTAGGTCTTGACCTCCGGCGGGATATAGTCGTACAGGCGTGCAGCATAGTCCGGAAGGCTTATCTGCACACTCTGAAATTCATGGATAATGGATGCTGCGAACAGATACGCTCCCAAAAAAACACCGCACGCTATGGCGAAAAGTACCGTCGCGATGGAAAGCGCCCGATTCAGCCCGCGCTTTTCCAAAAACCCCACTAGGGGATTCAGGAGGTAGGCGAGGACCAGGGCGATACAGACGGGGAGAAAAGCCGCACCTGAATAATACAGGATCACCCCGCCCCCAAGGAGCAATCCGCCGCTAACGGCGGGAAACACCCACTCTTTTCTTTTCATAGGCATTCTCCGGGACGCGGGACAAAAAAAGAGGAGCTCACGGCGCGGCAATCCGTATCAAGGATTGATAGCGCCTCATGGCTCCTCGCCACGGCTCCGTCTCCTACTGGTGAAGCTTGAAACTCCCGTCAACGGACGTTATGTGGGAAATGGCGTGCTTGTAAATGAGAATGTCCCCCTTGACCTCCAGAAGAACGGAAAAATTGTCGAACGATTTGATATGTCCCTCCATTTTTTCGCCGGACATCAGGTACACAATAACCTTTACCCGTTCTTTCCTCGACTGATTCAGGTATTGATCCTGGATATTGAATGGTGCCTTTGCCATACCCCTCTCCTTTAATCAAAAAAATCATGTGCATTTCGCACAATAATAGCAAGATTTTCGGGAAGTTCAATCCATTTAATTTCCCTGTCCTGATTGAACCAGGTCAACTGCCGCTTCGCATAGCGCCGCGTATCGCGTTTCATGAGCAGGACGGCGTCCTCCAGCGTATGCGTTCCGTTGAAATACTCGATCATATGACGGTAGCCGATGGAGCGCATTGCTTTCAGGGATGGCGAGTACCCCCTTTCCAAAAGGCTCTTCACCTCTTCCGGAAAACCTTCTCTAACCATTGAATCCACCCGCGCATGGATCTTCTCGTACAGTACGGTCCTGTCCATGGCAAGCCCAATCTTCAGGCACTCATAGGGAGCATCCGAAAAGCCGTGCTCTTCCCGAAGGTGCGAAACGGGCCGTCCGGTACAGCGCCAAATCTCCAGCGCCCGGATGATCCGGAGACGGTCGTTGGGATGAAGGCGCGCCGCGGTAACGGGATCGACCCTTTCCAGGAGAGCGTGGAGCGCTCCCCCTCCCTCCCTCTCGGCCACCTCACGGAGTTCTCTGCGAATTTCCTCGTTTCCGCCCGGAGCTGCAACCAGGCCCTTTGTGAGCGCCCTGAGATACAATCCGGTGCCGCCACAGACAATGACCCGTTTTCCCCGCGCCGTTATGTCGGCGATAGCCTTTTCCGCAGCGATGCGGAAATCCGCTGCAGAAAAAGCCTCATCGGGATCGACAAGGTCAAGGAGGTGATGGGGGACGCGACGGCGCTCTTCCGGAGTCGGCTTGGCCGTTCCGATATCCATGAAGCGATACACCTGCATGGAATCGGCATTCAGTATCTCCGCACCAACGCTCTCCGCCAGGCGAACGGCCAGGCTGGTCTTCCCCGAAGCGGTAGGCCCCTGGAGAATCAGCAGTTTTACCCTCCCCGTCCCGTTTCCCACCTCATCCCCTTTTGAACATTTTTTCCACGTCCGAACGAGGTATCCTGTGGAACACCGGCCTGCCGTGGGGACAATTGGTTGCGAAGCCTACGGAATCCAAGGAGGCGAGAAGGGAGGAAATCTCCTCCGCCGCGAGGGGGTGCACCCCCCGCACAACGCTGTGGCAGGCCATCCGCATCAGGATATCCTCCTGCACATCCAGGAAGGACCTGCTGCTGCCGATGGATGAAAGTTCCTCGATGACATCCCGCAGGACCCTGATACATTCTTTTTTCGCAAGCAGGCGCGGCACCGACTGAACAACTCGGGCCGTGCCCCCGAAATCCTCCAGCACGAAACCCAGCCTGCGGAGAGAGTCACGATGCTCGTCCACCACCGCTACTTCGCCATGGGAAAACTCCATGACCTCCGGGAAGAGCAGTCCCTGCGACTCCACGGAACCGTTGGAAAATTCCCGGCGGAGATGCTCAAAGGCTACCCGCTCATGGGCGGCATGCTGGTCGAGGAGCACCAGGTCCTCCCCGTCGCAACAGACGAGATATGCTCCCGCGAACTGCCCTAGCACGGTCAATGAAGAAAAGTATCCCGCAGCGTTCTCCCGCTCCCCTTCCCGGACCCGGTGCACAGGCATCATGTCTTTCCGGGGCACGGGAAAGGCACCCGGGGGACGGCAGGGAACCCCGTGGGAGGGGGTGGCATCCAGCCTCGCCTGATACACGCCCAATGCTTCGCGAACCTCCGAAACCTTCCGCTCAGCGGCATTCTCAGGAGAAGCAATGGGCGGCACGGGCGCGGCAACCGGTTTCCGGATCCAGGGGGTTGTCTGCAGCATGCCTTCAACAGCGGAGGCAATGAAATCGTGAACCCGGGATTGCTCGCGGAAACGCACCTCGTGTTTCGTGGGATGAACATTCACGTCCACGTCTCCGGCAGGGAGCAAGAGGAAAAGGGCTGCCACCGGATACCGTCCCCTTTCCAGGAATCTCCGGTAGGCCTGAAGAACCGCGTGCTGCACGACACGATCCCGGACAAAACGTCCGTTCACGAAGGTATACAGATGGGAGGCGGTCGATCTGCTGCATTCCGGCCTGGCCGCGAGACCGTGAATATTCATCTCCCCCTCCCTGAACGAGACGGGAAACAGTCCGGACGCAACCGTTTTTCCCAGAAGGGAAGCCACCCTTTCCCGAAGGTCGCCGTTCAAGGCGCGAAACACGATCCTGCCGTCGTTCAGATAGAGAAACCTCACATCGGGCCGGGACAGGGCAAGCCGTGTGAGATGGTCGGAGACGTGAGCGGCTTCCGTTTCCGTACTCTTCAGGAATTTGAGCCTGGCGGGGGTGTTGAAGAAGAGGTTCCGTACCTCGATGATCGTTCCCTCAGCCATGCCGCGGTCCTTCACGGAACGGATCGTGCCGCCTTCGCCGTAGATTTCCGTGCCTTCCACTCTTCCCTTTTCCCGTGACGACAGGGTGCACCGGGAAACGGAGGCTATGGACGGAAGCGCCTCGCCCCGAAAGCCGAGAGTGGAAATGGCGAGGAGATCCCCGTCAGTGGAAATCTTGCTGGTCGCGTGCCGTTCAAGGGCCAGGAGCGCATCTTCACGCGACATGCCGCAACCGTTGTCGCTTACCTTGATGAGACGCTTTCCGCCTGCTTCAATTTCCACGACGATCTCGGTCGCCCCCGCATCCAGGGAATTCTCGACCAGCTCCTTCACCACCGAAGCGGGCCGTTCGACCACTTCGCCTGCTGCAATCTTGTTGGCCAGATTCTCGGAAAGAATCTTGATACGGCACGGCATGGAAACCTCGAATCCGGAAAAATACGTTTCTCTACGATACCCTATCCCATTCTCTCCTGTAAAGAAGACCTTTGCTTCTCCCCATCGCAGCGGTGTCGTTCGGTTGTTCCGCTTCCCGGTTTTTCAGCGACCCCCGTATAGAGATACCCGGCGGTGCGCGCCATCCCTTCCAGGTACAGCGTTTTCAGGCTGCGGAACGCGAAGCCGTGCGATTCCAGCAAGGACTGGATGTCGCGGTCCGGCCGGCATCCTCCGCCGCACAGCAGGAACAGGGGCTTCAACACCTTCTGCAGGAGCCGCACTCCCGGATCCGGGCTCAGACCGTGGTCGAGAAAATGAAACGTTCCCCACGGCTTGAGCACACGGTAGATTTCATTCAGCCCCCTGTCCACGTCTGCGATGCTGCACAGGGTCCAGGTGCTCACGACGCTGTCAAAGGAGGCGTCATGAAAGGGCAGTCTTTCGGCATCGGCCGCACACAGGGTTATCCGTACTGGGGAGACGGCACCTCTGCGTCCGGCGCGGAACAGCATTTCCGTGTTTCGGTCCGTCACGGTCACATGACGTACCCTGTCCGTGTACCAGGGAATGTTAAGCCCGGTTCCGCACCCGATTTCAAGCGCCTGGCCGGACACATCCCTCAGCAGTTCCCTGCGTCGGCCTTCAACCGTCGGATTCGAGATGAAAAATTCAACGATACGCGGCAGGACATACCGATCGTAGATTCCCACGGACACCCCTTCTCCTGGCGAAAATGCCTGGTGCGGCGAGGTTCCGCCGCATGTTCATCAGCCGCGGGAAGAACACGCCTCCCCACTTCAGTGAAAAATCCCACCTATGCAAAAATCTTCCCATTTCCACTGATTGCTGCTAGACTTTGCATGCCCGGCCCACGAAAATTGAAAACCAGGCATCAGTTTACGCGAAAGGAACAGCCCGAGACAATGAAATACATCAGCACCAGGGGTGGCATCGAACCGATTTCTTTTACTGAAGCGGTCATGATGGGACTTGCGACCGACGGAGGACTGCTGCTCCCGGAAACGGTACCGTCCGTAGACCTCTCGACTCTGGAATCATGGAAGGATATGCCGTACCGCGAACTTGCGTTCCGGGTCATCAGCCTGTTCTGCGACGACATCCCCCCCCATGACCTGAAACTCCTGATCAACCGCTCCTATGACTCCTTCGACCACCGCGAGATAACCCCGGTCGTCACACACGGTGGAGTGCACATTCTGGAATTGTTCCACGGTCCAACCCTGGCGTTCAAGGACGTGGCTCTCCAGTTGCTGGGCAATCTTTTCGAGTACCTGCTGAAGAAACAGGGGAAGAAAATGAACATCGTGGGCGCCACCTCCGGCGATACGGGAAGCGCGGCCATCTGCGGGGTGCGGGGAAAGGAGAACATCGCCATCTTCATCCTCCACCCCCACGGCAAGACCTCGCCGGTGCAGGCCCTTCAGATGACCACAGTGCTCGACGACAACGTGCACAACATTGCCGTGAAGGGTACTTTCGACGACTGCCAGAACATGGTGAAGGCCCTTTTCAACGACCTGCGGTTCAAGGAGGAGTTCTCTCTGGGCGCCGTGAATTCAATCAACTGGGCACGTGTCCTGGCGCAGGTTGTGTATTATTTCTATGCATATTTCCGCGTAACGAAGGGCCTCGACGAGGAGGTAATCTTCTCGGTTCCCACCGGAAACTTCGGCGATATCTTCGCCGGATACGTGGCAAGGCGAATGGGGCTTCCCGTAAGGAGGCTCCTCCTTGCAACCAATGAGAACAATATCCTCACCCGGTTCGTGAACCACGGCGACTACTCCCTCGGCAGGGTGGTTCCCACCCTCTCTCCCTCCATGGATATCCAGGTGGCCTCCAATTTCGAGAGATACCTGTTCTACCTGTTCGGCGAGAACACGAAAAGGGTCCGGGAGGCCTTTGCCCGTTTCGCGGAAACGGGAAGGATGGAGTTCACGGAGCAGGAAAGGGAGACGGTTGCCGCCGACTTCCTCTCACGGTCGGTAAACCGGCAGGAAACACTGGACACTATTTCTTCCTTCTTCCAGGAAACCGGGTACCTTCTCGACCCCCACACCGCAGTGGGCGTCAAGGCCGCGCTGGATCACGTGGAGGATGGAAGGCCGCTCATCTGTCTGGCAACCGCACATCCGGCGAAATTCGACGAGGCCGTGGTAACCGCCACGGGACGCGAACCGGAAAGACCCGCCTCCCTCGCCGGGATCGAGGATCTCCCCACCCGGTGCGACATAGTGGAAGCGGATATCGCAGCCGTCAGGGCCTTCATCCAACGGCACGCCCTGTAGGCCGTACCGTGCCCGCGCTTCCCGACTCTGACAACAGCACAGCATGATACTGAATTGGAACGACATCGACACCGTGCTCCTGGATATGGACGGCACCCTTCTCGATCGCCATTTTGACGATCATTTCTGGATGGAGCATGTCCCGCGGATTTACGCAGAGAAATACCGCATCTCTCCGGAATCGGCAAAAGTGGAGTTGCACCGGCTCTACCGTTCCCAGGAAAAGACTCTCAACTGGACCGACCTGGACTACTGGTCCTCGCGCCTCGGGCTCGACATTCCGCTCCTAAAACGGGACGTGGATCACCTGATTTCCGTGCACCCCTTTGTGATCGAATTCCTGCTGTTCCTGCGCAGGAACGGAAAGGCGATCCATCTGGTGACGAACGCCCACGGCAAGACGCTGGAACTGAAGATGCGGAAGACCAGGCTCGGGCACTACTTCACCGGCATCATCTCCGCACACGATCTGGGCCTTCCCAAGGAAGAGGAGGCGTTCTGGGGAAAACTGCGGGAACGCATTCACTACGACCCGGCACGAACCCTTCTCGGAGAGGACAGTGAAACGAATCTGATGACGGCCGCGGCTTACGGGATCAGGTATCTCGTGTTCGTAAGCAGATCCAGCTCCGTGCTGCCGCCTGTCTCTTCCCGGGATTTCATCTCCATTCACTACTTTAATGAGCTTATCCCCGCCGAAGGCTCTCCGGAGGTTTCTCTGCCCCGGTGCGTCCCACCGGGACAAACACCTTCGCACCCCTCCGGATAACCCATCGCTCTATCTCGTCAGTTTTTCAATCAGCGAACGGTGTTCGGGAAAGAGCCGTACCAGCTCCGCACGGTTCCCCATCTCGAAATCCCGGAAATCGAAACCGGGGGCCACCGTACAGCCGACCAGGGCAAAAGAATCCGGTGATTCGAGCATCGCACCGAACCAGCCTCCCCGTGGAATAACGCATTGGAAGACCTCACCATTTTCTCCATTGCGACCGAGCGTACACCGGGAGTATCCTCCCGTTTCATCCAGCACGTGAACGGTCAGCGGGTCTCCGGCATAGAAGTGCCATATCTCGTCGGAACGCAAACGGTGAAAGGCGGAAAAATCCTCTCCGGCGAGGAGAAAGTAAATCGCCGTAGAAAACGCCCTTTCACCCCTGTCATAGCGGCCGGGAAGAGCCTCGGCCGCGATCCTTTCGCCGGACCGGTACGTTTCCCGGTAATACCCTCCTTCAGGATGCCTATCGAGTGCCAGTTTCTCTATCCAGTATTTCGCCCCTTGATTCATGTAAGTATCCTCTCCCATCCCATTTCGGTCTCGCATGCCCAACGCCGGTGCATACTGTGGGAAAAACGGGTTCCCATGTCAACCTATTTTCCGTCTCTTTCCACTTCTCCCAGAAGGGGGGTATTGCTCCCTTTCCTTGACATACCGCCATTTTCACGCTAGTTTGTGGCCGGTATGAAAATGAGCCCCCGGGTTTTCACTCCCGGCAGCTCTGACCTTTTCTTTTTGCGGAGCAGCCTGTACGCTCCCGGGAGGAACCGATGGAAATAGCGGTTGCGGTTGCGGTGTGCGGCGCCTTTGGGTGCCTTACGCGATACTTTGTCTCCGGATGGGTCTACTCTCTGCTGGGGCGCAGTTTCCCCTACGGAACCTTTGTCGTAAATATCCTGGGAGCTTTCATCATCGGACTTCTCATGGAGTTCGGCCTGCGCAGCACCCTCATCCCTCCCACCCTTCGCATGGGGCTCACCGTCGGCTTCCTGGGAGGACTCACCACCTTTTCCACTTTCAGCTATGAAACGTTCCGCCTGCTGGAAGAAGGTGATTTTGTCACGGCTTCGGCCAATGTGATCCTGAGCGTTCTGGTCTGTCTGCTTTTTACGTGGCTGGGAATCATCTCTGCCCGGTATCTCTAAGGAGGTCTCCATGCCAAAATTTTTCGGTGAAAAGGTGCTCATGCGCATTTTTATCGGCGAAAACGACAAGTACGGACGAAAACCCTTGTACGAAGCCCTGATTGATTTCCTGATCGAACAAGGTTTCGCAGGCGCAACCGTGCTGCGGGGAGTTGCCGGCTTCGGCGCGCACAGCATCTACCATACGGACAAAATCCTCCGGCTCTCGTCGGACCTTCCCCTGATCGTGGAGGTCGTGGCCAGCAAGGAAAAACTGGAAAAGGCAATGCCGACGATAGATGAAATGATGGGCGGCGGCCTGATTACCATGGAGACCGTCAATGTCGTGCGCTACTGCAACAAGGATGACAAGCAGTGTGTAATGAACGAGCCGTGAGAGTCCGTCCGGGAAGCACGTCCCGCAAAGTGGACTGCATCGCCGGTTTCCGCCACACGTCCTGGACAGAACAACCATGAAGCAGAACGTCAGAAAACTGCTCCTCGAAATGGCCATCATCATCTGCGCCGGCAGCACCATCGGAGTGCTCTGGAATTTCAGACTGCTGTGCGATGCGGCAACGGGAAAACTCTCCACGTCGAAACAGCAGCCGGTCATCTCTGCCGCGGACGGGAAAAGCATGACTCCCGTCCCCCTCATGGTGGTGCGGGAGCTTTTTGAAAAAAAGGAGGCGCTGTTCGTGGATGCCAGGGAACGGTCCGTCTTCACCACCGGTCATATCAGAAGCGCCCTGTCCCTCCCGCTCGGCGAATTTGAAACCCGGTTG
>JAAZOO010000171.1 GCA_012797715.1 Geobacteraceae bacterium
ACAACGCGCCGGATGATGCGGAGGTTGAATTGATGGTGGTGGGGAGATAGCACGGGAAAATGCACGGACGACATTACCACGCGGAATCGGCCCGCCTGAGAGAGATCGCCGCGGAGTTCGCCGTTGCCAATCCGGCGCTGGCGCCCCTCTTGAACGGCCCCATGACCGATCCGGACGTGGAGCGACTCCTGGATGCAGTGGCCTTCCAGAACGATCTTCTGGCCGGAAAGCTGGAATCCGATTTTCCGGAACTTGTCCGAAGCCTGGCCCAACTGGTCCTGCCCCACTATCTCAGGCCGATTCCGGCATCCGCCATTGTCGTCTTTTCACCGAAACTGCCGCCGGAACAGCCCGTCACCATTCCTGCCGGCGCGCGGCTTGCCTCCCTGCCGGTCGACGGTACATCCTGCCGGTTCATGACCACCCGGGACCTGCCGGTTCACCCCCTGGAAATAACGGAAGCCGCCCTGATCAACGAGCCGGGGCGATCCCCGGAAATACGGCTCTCCTTCGCCCTGCGCGGACTTCCTCTCTCCCGGTGGCGGCCGGAGAAGATTTATGTGTTCCTGTCGGGCGAACGGGCAAACGCCACCGATCTGTATCAGCTCCTATCCGAGCGGCTGGCGCGAATTGTCGTTTCAGCTCCGGGCGCCGGAACGCTCGTTCTTCCCCCGGCGTGTCTGAAACCCGCGGGGTTCGGCGAGGAGGACGCCCTGTTCCCCTCTCCTCCCAACGCCTTTCCCGGCTACCGTATTCTCCGGGAGTATTTCACCGCCCCGGAACAATTCCTGTTCTTCGAGCTTTCCGGATTGGAACGCTGGACAAGCCGCGGGGAAAGCGGAGAGTTCGCCGTGAGCTTCCTCCTGGACGGCCTGACCAGTCGAACGCCGCGGGTAGCACGCGACCAGTTCGTCCTGAATGCCGTTCCGGCGGTCAACCTGTATCGGCACGACGCCGTTCCCATCCGCCTCGACCACCGTGCAAGCCGCTACCCGGTTCGGCCCTCGGGTCCGGACCCATCCCACCACCGGATATTCTCCATCGACCGCGTGACCGGAATATCGCGGGATACCGGAATCGAGCGGAACTACGCGGCGTTCGAGCTGTTCTCCCCCGAGTCCGCCCTGAGTCCGAGATACCAGGCATCCATGGAAAAATCTAACGCCAACGACGGTTACGATACCTGCATCTCCGTGTCGTTTCCCGAACCAGGTGGGTTTACCCGCGGCGAAACCCTTTCGGTGGAGCTCACCTGCACCAACGGCCGTCTTCCCGAAAGCCTCCGCATCGGGGACATACACATCCCGGAATCCGGGATTCCGGAGAACGTAACCTGCCGCAACATCACGAATGTGAATCCCGGCGCACCTCCCCCCTTTGGGCCCGGCCTCCTGTGGCGGCTCACCACCCACCTCTATCTGAACCACGTTCCCCTGGAAAACGCCGCTCACCTGCGCGCCCTGCTCAAGCTCTACCTGTTCGCGGAAGACTCCTCCGGCGCTTCCCTGACCGCCGACCTGAAAAGAATCGACGGGATCGAGGAAGTCGCGATCACGGCCGACACCGCCATGATGGAGGGTGTTCCCGTCCGGGGAAGCCATATCCGCTTGCGAGTCCGCGAGGACCATTTCGCGGGCGCCGGGGACCTGTACCTGTTCGGATGCGTCCTCCACCGCTTCCTGGAGGAGTACGCGGCGATAAACTGTTTCGCCAGGCTGACGATTGACGAGCCTGTGCGCGGAGAACGCTACCAGTGGCCCAGTCCGGCGACATGATAACGGTCATGAACGACGTCCTTGAGAGAGGCCGCGAATTCTCCTTCGTTCAGGTCCTGCGGCTTGTCCGCGGGCACCTCGCAGCCGGAGGCGAAGAAGGGCTCCCCCCCGTCCCCTGGCAGGACCGGGTCCGGGTCCGTCCGGAACTCTCCCTGGCCTTTCCCGCATCCGACGTGGCCCGCGTCGAACGGGACGGCGACGGCTTCCTGGTCACCGCCACCTTCCTTTCCCTGTACGGCACGGCCTCGCCCCTTCCCAACTTCTACACCGAAGAACTCCTGGAAGAAGCAGCCAACGACGAATCCGTGCTGCGCGGCTTCCTGGACCTCATCAACAACCGCTCCTACCACCTTTACTTCCGGTGCTGGAGCAAATACCGCCTCTTCATCCGCATCGTCGAAGAAAACAATCTCGTCGATTGGGAAAGGCTCTTCTGCTTCATCGGCTTAGGAGAGAAAGAGCTCTCATCCGCCGTGCCCGAAGCCCCCGCCCTGCTCCGCCACATCGGCATCCTCACCCAGTATCCCCGTTCCGCCGCCGGTCTCGGAACCATCCTGCGGGATGTGCTGCTCTTGAGAAACATCAGGATCATCCAGAACGTACCGCGCATGGTTCCCATCCCCCGGGACCAGCGGATGGCGATGGGGGTCAACGCCTGCGGACTCGGGGTCGACACCGTGCTCGGCTGCGAAATAGCCGACCGCATGGGCAAGCTCATCATCGAGATATACTCCCTCGCCTGGGAGGAGCTCAACTCCTTCCTGCCCGGCACTCACCGGCACGAGAAGCTCTCCCGGTACACCAAGTTCTATCTCGTCGACCCCCTCGACGTAGAGTTGAAGCTCGTCCTCGCCGCCGGCGAGGCCAGGCCCATCCGGATCGGCGACCCGAAGGCCAGGCTCGGCCTCAACATGTGGTGCTTCGCCGGCGAGAGCATTGACGATGCAAGCGCCGTCTACCAGCTGGCGCCGCGACCGTTCAACCCCTCTCCGCCGGAGCCCGGGGCCGGGCAACCATCCGAAGAGCGCGGCTTTACCGATTATTACCGCCGGGAGCTGGACTGCCTCAGGAAACAGGCGGCCGGCTTCGCGCGGGAGCATCCGTCGCTGGCGCCGCGCATCAGCGGGCAAGCGGCCGACCCCGGCCTGGAAAGGCTGCTGGAAGGAACCGCATTTCTCAATGCGCTGCTGCAAAGGAAGCTGGATGATGATTTTCCGGAGTTCATCCATGAGGTAAT
>JAAZOO010000172.1 GCA_012797715.1 Geobacteraceae bacterium
ATAAAATTCTGAGGACTGTATCACGCGCTGGCAATTCTCAATTTCTGTTTCAGGTTTTGTTGCCCCTATCCCTCCCAGTTCAACAACATACCCCATGACCTGTATCTTGAATTCTGAAAGAAATGACTTGGCAATCGATCCGACGGCAACACGAATAGCCGTTTCTCTCGCGCTTGAACGCTCGAGAATATTACGTACATCCTTCATTCCATATTTCATGACACCAGCAAGGTCCGCATGTCCAGGGCGTGAACGTGTCACACGAATACTTTCATCTCTGTCGGCTTCCTGTATCGACATCTTTTCTCGCCAGTTTTCCCAGTCGCGATTGCGAATTGCAAGGGTAACTGGTGAACCTAGTGTTTTCCCCCACCTGACTCCCGACAAGATTTCGACAGCATCCTTTTCGATCGCCATTCTGCCGCCGCGACCGTAGCCACCCTGTCGACGGAAAAGATCTGCGTTTATCTTTTCTTCGCTTACCACAAGATCAGCGGGCAAACCTTCGATAATTGCCGTAAGCTGAGGACCATGTGATTCACCGGATGTGAAATAACGTAGCATATGCCTAACTCCAAAGCTATATCCGAGTATTTTCATAAACGAACGCCAGGGTTTCCCCTGGCGTTCGTCTCCAAACCTCAATCCAAATAATTATTTGGTTATGGTGTAGTTTGTTCTTCCTTAGGTCCGGTAACGTTTACAGTATACATTGTTGAGGCATACCCAACAATGGTGCCGGAAGGAGATTCATACGTTACCTTCCAAACGACTGTAATGATGTCGCTATGCTTTCCATCTGGTGCTTCACCGGAGAAGGGAACAAGTACTGATGCCTGAAGAGGACATTTCCCCGTTGAGTCAGTACGAATGGTGATTGATGTACCAGTATAAGGTGTAGCAGGGTAGTTTTCCCAGAACACAACATTCGTACCGGTACTTCCAATAATTGTTTGTATACTAATAGTGACTTCTTTATCTGCAAGCGGGAGACCATCACCTGTTGTTAATACGGCGAAAGACTCAACTCCACTTGGTATAAACTCGACAAAACCAGCTGTTAATGACTCAACATCGTGTGATGCATTAGCAGGAGCTGATAGTTTCAGCCCTTCCGGTTTGACACTAACTGTTGAATATTGTGTTTGCGTATCACGAGTTGCATAGATAACAGCATTTGTCTGAGCTGTAATTGTATTTTTCGGTATCATAACGGCGGTAGCCTTGCCCGTATCATCCGTCTCAACTGTTAGTGGGTCAAATAAGCCTGTTTTATCGGAAGAGAAAGTTATCTTTACTCCTCGTAATGTTGTTGCATGAGGATTAGAATAGGTGGCAGTTGCAATTAGCGGCATGCCAAGACTTACAGTTGTATTACTTAACGACAATGCCAATCCAGGGAGGGTGAGGGAAACAGGTGCTGACGCTTTAAGACCACCTTTTCCGGTTGAAGCTATTACATTAATCGTTGACTGTGAGGGAACTCCTGTAATGGTGAGTTCTGCAACAGCAGTTCCTGTGGAATCAACTGCCACACCCTTTACTTCGGCTACCAATTCAGGGTGATCCGTTGTGAAATCAATCTTGAGACCACTTACATCAGAATAAAGTGAATTCACGTATTTTGCAGTGGCATATATTTTTGAACCCGACACTGTTGCAGAGACAGATATTGAACCGCTGGTGTCCGTGTCACCGCTTCCGGAACCACATCCAGAAAGCATCACTATTACGGAGAGGTGAATCAAGACCATCATCAACCGTACAAAACTCATATGTCCTCCTTTAGGTAAATCGTTATAGATTTTCAGCTCACAATTTTCGGTGTTATGAAAATCAGAAGTTCACTCTTTGATTTCTTCTGATTATTGGATTTAAAGAGCCATCCCAAGAGCGGAATATCCATAAGGAATGGAACACCACTGTCTGTCTTGCTATCGGTGTCAACATAGATTCCGCCAATGACGGTGGTTTCGCCATTTTGGACGAGGAGTTCCGTAGTGGCTTCCTTTTTATTGATAGGGGGAGCAACTCCCGTTGCTGCACTTCCCGCAGAATTATTCGATGCCTTGATCTTCATGGAAACTGCACCGCTTGCTGTAATATGGGGAGTTACTTCAAGGGTGAGAGCTGCTTCAACAAACTCTGTTTTTGTCCCTTCTGCCGATACTGTTGAATAAGGTATCATTTGTCCCTGAGAAATCTTTGCTGCCTTATTGTTCAGAGTAACAACTTTTGGAGTGGATATTATCTTCACCTGTCCAGCTTCTGCAGCCGCAGAGAGACGCAGATCGATCTTTAGATTACTTGTCAATTTTCCAAAGGACAGCCCCATGGAACCACCGGCTGCTGTCGCGGATTGGAAACCTGAAGTGGGTGGAATATTTGTAATGATCCCTCCAAAGCCTGTGTCGAGACTGTTTATCCCGAGAAATGAGGCTGATCCGTCTCGCTGATGAATTCCCCATTGAATCCCAAGGTCTTGTGTGAAGCTCGAGGTGGCCTCGACGATTCTTGCTTCAATGAGAACCTGTTTCTCAGGTATGTCCAGCTCTTTCAACAGTTCCGTCATTTTTTCAAGTGCCGGAGCAATGTCGTTGACGATAACCCTGTTCGTTCTCGGGTCTGTGGAAATTGTGCCCCTTTCACTTTTGTAGGAGTTGAACTGTCCCGCCACGTCTGCAACTGCCGCAAAGTTGATGTCGTACACCCGGGTTTTCAACTCGAGAGTTCTTTCGTATGCCTTTTTCGCGGCCAACTGCTCATCCGCCAGGGAGGCTATCTTTCCCGCAGGGCGGATAATCATTATATTCCCGTCTTCTTTCTTGTCCAACCCCTTCGTTTGCAGGATGACATCCAACGCCTGGTCCCATGGGACATTCACAAGCTTGATACTGATTGTCCCGGACACATCATCGCCCACCAGGATATTTTTATTGCTAACCTCTGCAATCAACTGGAATATCTTTCGAATATCGGCATCTGCGAATTCAAGGGTAACCCTTTTACCGGTATATACCTTTTTGTCGCTTTTCCTTTCAGCGGCAGTTGTCTGTGCCTGTTCTCTGGCGATTCCAGAGTTTCGCTTGCCAAGAGCAGAAGGTAATCTTTCTTCAGCAGCAGTAGCAGCGACATCCGTGCCCTTGATTTCCGTTGACGCATTTTGGGAATGGAGTGCTGGAGATGCAGGAACGACAGGGTTCTGGATATCAAGAGTTATCGTTGTTTCATCCCTCTTTATTGTATAGGGAGAATCATTACGCAATGAGACAAGAATTTTTGCATCATACCTCCCTTTTACCCGCACTTGGTACGGTGACAGGTTTCGCACAGTACCTTTGAACGCTGAGGTGTCGAAATGCCGCTGCAACCTCTTCGGAAGAACGCAATCCTTGAAGGTCAGCAGAATACCGTCAGCAGACTTGAAAGGCTCTTCTAACGCACAGCTTCCAGTCCTGGTTACGGAAATTCGGGAAAAGCCATCGACAATGCTGAAATCAATCGACTCTATCCGAGCAGGTACTTTCGACCCAAAAGAACTTCTTGATGTTTCGACAGGTCGTATTTCATTCGTTGCAGGGACACGTTTCAAGGTGTCTTCCGTTTCGGTCCCCATGGTCAGTTGGAGACCATTCTCAATCCTGACTAGAGAAAAAGAAGGAAATACTGCCTTCTTGCTATCAAAAACGATACGTACCTTTTCCGGATATACACCAATTCGAGCATTTTCGATTCCGAATTTATGTAACTGAACATTCTGAGACGCAAGGGAACTTTTTACATCATAAATATCCACTGCGAGACGTTGTGGTTTTGACAGAGTAAAGAACTTGTATCTTTCAACCGGCCCATTCGCTCTGAGAACAAATCCGGACCCTACCGTATCGATGCTGGAAATAACAACCTGCTGGGGTACCGCCTTCGCAACTGTATTCGGTATTTCCTTATCATGAACTGCTGCCAATTCCGAATTATTTTTACCGGAAACATCTTGGACAGAAACTCCCGGCGAAGGAGTGACTGCCTCACTAGGCTTGCTTTCAGAATGGAGAGAAACAGGATCTGATGAAGTGTCGCTGAGAGAAACGATAAGTTTCTGTGGATTCGCCGGATCCGGGTTGACGGTAAAATCCATTGCATCTGCAGTTTCAAGGGTTACGCGAACAAGTGAGCCTGCGGTCAACTCATTTTTTGTTATTGATATGTTTTTTATCTTTGATGACGATGCAAGAACCGGCGCTTGAACCAAACCCGGATCTGCCTGCGAAAGATCGATCACCATGCGAAACGGATCCCGAAGAGAATAATAGGTATACGTCAGAGGCTTATCGGCAGTTATTTCCATCTTTGTAGCAGCACCCTCCCCTGAGACGACTATCTCCCGAAGGGTTGCCAAATCAGCTTGCGACGTCTGGTT
This sequence comes from Geobacteraceae bacterium, assembly GCA_012797715.1. Taxonomy (GTDB): domain Bacteria; phylum Desulfobacterota; class Desulfuromonadia; order Geobacterales; family Geobacteraceae; genus RPRC01. Next base: position 4,418 of record JAAZOO010000172.1, read on the forward strand.
ATCTTTTACGGAATAGGAGGTTTGCGCGCAGCCAAACAACAGAAACAGGCTGAAAACCGCCAGAAGCTTGTAGCTGAAAATTGCGGGGAAGGCTCTCATCCGTGTATCTCCTTATTGTTTCTTTGGCAAAGTAAGCCTGACATTCTGTTTGATTAATTTCCCATTTTCATCCCTATACTGCTCAAATACCTCTATGAAAGTCGGAGCAATTTTCGTAATTCTTCCGTTGTTTCTTCCTATTTCCATTCCTGCCTTGACAACATACGGTTTTCCGGTCGGATCAACAATCATTGCGCTGTTATCTTTGAGACCGACAATGATTCCGGAAATCTTGAATTGGGATACGTCGAAATTTAGGATCGGCAATGCTTGACCAAAACGGTCTCTTCTGACAGCAGGAGCCGATTTTATATCAGCAATGTACGGTTTAAAGGGATCCTTCAGGAGATTGAAGTCGATATTTGAACCGGGGTCAGTTTTTCCTCTTGCCGAAGACACCTGTTTCTGTATCTGAGGCTGAGGTTTCGCAACAGGTGGCGTTTGCGATTGCGGAGGAGGCACTGCTTCCTCTTTCCTGCCGCAACTGCTTGCCAGGAAAACAAGGAAGGCGACAAATCCGACGAAACTGCTATTTCTTAGTATTCTTTTCATCTTTCAGTTCTTTCTTGTCAAGAAAACGGAAAGTAGTGGCAAGACAGGTGACCTTGAGCCTAGTTTTTTCCCCGGTATTTTTTATATCGGAAAAGACAACATTGCTGATATTCACAATTCTCGGCAACCGTGAAACTGCCGAAAAGAAATTCCCCACGCTTGCATACGTCCCGGCTACCGTTATATCCACGGGAACGGCTGCATAGAAATCCTTTGGTTCTTCTCCTTTCGGGCGAAACAAAAGAAAATCGAGACCGGCTCTTTTACCTTCATCCGTAACACTGGTCAGCAGAGCAGGAATCTCTTTCTGGTTCGGCAGTTCGGTAAGGGCAAGTTCAAGTTCCCTCTGAAGACGCTCGTAATCTTTCATCAAAACTGGCAGATTTGCAGCAAGCTTCCTGTTTTCTTCAATCTGCGCTTTAAGCTTGGCAAGATTATCTTCCAGTTCCTTCAGTTCCGTATACTTCGGTTTCAGAAGGAGAAAGAAGAATGCACAACCGATTGCAACGAGAATCAATGCAAGGAGCGCAATCTTTTGTTTTGCAGGAAGTTTTGTTATTTTTTCTAACCCAAGGTCCATAGATCGTTCCTTGTCGCTTTCAGGTACTCTGATGAACGTCAGAGTTTTCTCGGCTCAAGATTAAATTTCAACTCAAATTTCTTTAATTTCATTCCAGCCAGCTCGGTCTGCTCCGAGACTATCAACTCCACTTTTTCGAAATCTGTGGAAGCTTCTATGCTTTTCATAAAAGCAGCAATCAACTCTTCATTAAAGGCAATCCCGTTTATCGTTATCTGCGTTCCGTTCTCTGCATAATTCGTTAACCAGATTTTTTCCTGAACGGACTGACTGAGCGTCTGGAGTCTCTGAACCGGGCCGGTCTTCTCTCTGCGAAGCTGACTCAACACATCGAGCTTCTTCTGCACCTCGGCTTTTAATTTTTCAATATCCTTTATTTTTTCAATCTTTGCCTTTAACTCGGCTATTTCCTGCTCGGAGCGGGAAATCTCCTCTTTTGCGGAGCTGATCTTCACCATCAAATAGGAATAGACAAGAAATGACAGCAGTACGAGTATTGCGATTGCACCCAAGGAAACAATGATTTGTTGCCGGGCGGTTTCCTTACGCTTGGCTGCCCTGACGGGTAACAGATTGATCCGTATCATTTATCCCCCAACCTCCTCATGGCCAGGCCGGCAGCTACAGCAACAAGAGGAGCGATCTCCTGAAGATATTCCGGGTCAAACTCTTTTTCACTGTACGTAACTTTTTGAAGTGGATTCAGCAATTCAACGGGAAGACCGAGCCTGCGGCTCAACGATTCGGAAAGCATAGCGGTTTTGGAGGCACCGCCGCTCAAGTAAATTCTCCCGATCTTCAAATCCTCCGCGGTTGAATTGTAGAAGTCGAGAGATCTGTTGATTTCAAGGCAGAGCGTGTCATTCACACGGCTGATGGTATCTTTGAGCTTTTCCTTGTCAGGGCATTCACCGGTAATCTTGCATTTCTCGGCATCCTTGCTGCTGAATGAAAATTGTCTCTGAATCTCTTCTGTATACAGGTTCCCACCCATCTGGACATCGCGGGTAAAAAGGGAAACACCGCCCTTCACAACATTCATGTTCATTATGCTTGCGCCGATGTTCACCAGTGCAATTACTTCATTCTCGGATGGCGCATAATTCATCTCGAAAATATTCTGAACAGCGAATGAGTCGACATCAACAACAACCAGCTTCAAACCGGCCTCGTTAAATACCGATACGTATTCATTGATAATTTCCTTCTTGCTCGCGACCAGAAGAACCGTCATCTTTCCCGCTGCAGACAGGTCCGTATCCAGAATTTCAAAATCTAGATTCACGTCATTAATATCGAAAGGGATGTACTGCTCGGCTTCCCAGGCGATCTGATCTTCCAGTTCTTCCGGCGTCATTGCAGGAAGAGATATCTTCCTAATGATAACCGAGTTTCCCGAAATGGAGCAGACTGCTTCCTGAGCCTTTGACCCGAGGCTTTTCATCAGATCCTTGATAGTTTCGACTATCGAGGTCGTATCCATCAGACTGTTGTCGACGATAGCCTCACTGGGGAGAGGAAGAATTCCGACATTCCTGAGCTGATAGGTGCCTTTCTGCTCGGAAAGCTGAACGAGTTTTACGGAGCTTGAGCCGATGTCGATACCAACAATTTCCTTACTTCTCATAAAGAGCATGGCGGAGTCCTATTCTCGTTAATCCAGAAAAACTTTGTCCTTATCAGCTAGAGTGTACCCAAGGGCGAAAATAATTTTTCTCTTTGTCTCCATGCGGCACAACTCTCCACGTTCAATTCGGTCGATAGTTGCAGCGGAAACCCCTGCCAGACGAGCAAGTTCCATTTTGCTCATCAGCCTTTCTTCGCGAATCTTTTTTACGCTGTTCTGATGCTTCATATAGAATCCTTAAAGCAAGGGATTTGCATGGAATTTACAATAATTTCATTGAATGTCAAGAAAATTTTAATAGTTTATAGCAATTATTTTGAAGGAGCAGAACATACGAATTCTGCTGTTTTTTTCTTTTTCCCCCCCTCAAAGAAACTCATTATCGGGGGCTGCATCATGCAGGTACGAAACCGCGGCACGTCAGGAAAAGCAATGAGTCAGACGCAGTGCGAAGCCACCTGCAATGCTGCCAGCTTCTTCTCCCATCGCCATGCGTCGGAAACAATTGTCTCCAAGTCCGCGTAGAGCGGGCACCAGTCGAGGATGCTCCGAATTCGGTCCGCACGTGCCACAAGCATGGCAGGATCGCCCGGTCTCCTCACATCCTCCACAACCGGAAAACGGACGCCCGTAACCCGGTAAACGACGTCGATGACTTCCCGCACGCTGCTTCCTTGTCCATATCCCACGTTCACGGTCAGTGACTCTCCTCCCCTTTCTAGGTGGGATAGGGCTGCCAGGTGGGCGGATGCAAGGTCCTCGATATGGATATAGTCACGGATTCCAGTGCCGTCGGGTGTCGGATAGTCGGTACCGTAGATGGAGACAGACGGCCGCGTACCCAAGGCAGCCTGGCAGCAAACCTTGATGAGATGGGTGGCGTCCTTCAGCCGCTGTCCCATGCGCGCCAGGGGATCTGCGCCGGCAACGTTGAAGTAGCGCAGAGCAGCGTAGCGTATCCCATGTGCTTGGGCGGCGTCTCGCAGCATCCACTCGCTCATGAGCTTGGACGTTCCGTAGGGATTGATGGGAAGAGTCGGCGAATCCTCGGCTGCAATACCGGACTCCGGCATGCCGTACACTGCTGCGGTGCTGGAAAAGATGAATCTCTCTACCCCTGATCTCACGCATGCCTTCAGGAGGCGCATGGTATTGCAGGTATTGTTGCCATAATAATCGAGTGGTTTCGAAACCGATTCGGGCGCGATAATGGACGCTGCAAAATGAAGAACTGTCCTGACATGATAGTCATGCAGGGTCTTTTCCAGAAGAACCTCATCGGAAAGATCGGCACTGACCAATGCTTCGCCGTGAATCAGGGTCGCTGGCGTTCCTGTCGACAGGTTGTCATAAACAACAACCCGATACCCGGCTTCGCTCAGTTGCCGCGCCACATGACCGCCGATATATCCCTCCCCGCCTGAAATAAAAATATGTTCCACTGACATCCTTTCCTGAGAAGATGACTCACTCTCGCGCATGACGCCGTACGGGCACCTGATAATAGACACACCATTCCACCATCACGCATTTCCAGTATTTTCAACGACTCTGCATCTCTTTGTGATCCTTCATCACCTGCTCCGAGGCACTCTTCCACGACTCCGCCGCTTGTTCCATGGTACGGGCAAACCGCCGCTCCGTAATCTGCGTGCTCACACTCAGGATCATCAACAGTACAGTGATGATACCGAAACCGGCCCATGCCTTACGGGAAGGAACCCCGTGCACTGCAACAGTGGCGGCGACGAGGTAATACAACAGGATCAGAAGACCAATGGCCCCTCCGATATAGGGAATGATGGTGAGAACCGTGGTGACGGGAGAGACGGCGGCAAGGTAGGCGGTGCAACGGTAGGCTCCCTCATAGTCTTCATTGGAACCCATACCTTTCCAGATGACAAAAAGCACCCCCGCTGCCATGAAGCCGAATACGGTGCTTCCAATAGCGGCCAGGACGGGAAGCATGACAATGGAAAGGAAACCCATGGCAACGCCGGCATAGAGGCGAAGGCCGAATATGTTTGTCAACGCGTGGAGAAGTCCGCAGAGCACTCCACTGATAACGGAGAGAACAACCATGAAAACGAGCGGGTGGAGGAAACCGCCGTTTCTGGGCATTCCCCTGAAGAAGTCTGCCGGTGATGTCAAAACCTTGACAGCCAACTGGGGAATCGCCGAAAAATCGATGCCGTTTTCGTCCATTGTTTCCTCCCCTCGTTCACTCCACGGAACGCATCAAAGTGTTCCTGGAGAATCAGAACGAAAAAGGCTCCTCACATCTTTCCAGATCCATTTCGCCGCGACGTAACAAAGCATGGGGAAGACCACAAAAACACCCCTGTTGAAATCCCAGGCGGAATGCAGGCTTCCGTGCAGCAGAGCAGAAACCGCTCGTGTCATTCCGCAACCTGGGCACTCACACCCAAAAAAATGACGAAACACGCAGATTTCAGGCAGGCCTTCGAGACAGGACGTAGGCAACAGAACAAAGAGAACGGGAACGGCAAGAAACCCGGCAAGCCGCACTGTACGCATCTGGCATCACCCCGCTACAATTTTCTTACTAAGGGATTTCCCTCGCTGTCCTTGAAAGAGCCGGTGATGATGAGTATCAGGTCAATAATGGTCCAGATACCGCATCCCCCGAGAGTAAGCAGCTGGATGATTCCTACTACCGTATGGCCCGTATAGAATCGATGGATCCCCAGTCCCCCAACAAAGAGGCAAAGCAAAAGCGTAGTAAGCCAATCCCTTCCCTCTCCCGCGCCTCGCGCAAGCCTGACACCGCACTTTGCGCAGATATCCGCACCTGGGACACTCACCTCACCGCAGTTTTGGCAAAAATTGTTTCCGTTCTTGGGCGGCACACCGCACGATACGCACAGAACGGCCTGATCAGCAACTTCCTTCCCGCAATTCCTGCAGTACATACCACCACCCTCCTCGGATAATCCAGCACATCACGCGCGCGAAAATATCGTTGAATTTCTCTGGATCAACCTTCTATCGAGAATACCACAACTTAATGAAATTACACCGATTCGAGTAATAACCGAATCACAGGTCATTTTCAAGACAAAAAAGGGGGACGATTTTTCATCGCCCCCCTTCCTTGAACCGTCTGATGCGCCCCCTCATCAAACCCTTAACTCAAACGGTGTGCATAGAGGGGATACTTCTTCATCAGGGAATTGACATCGCCCTTGATTTGGGAGAGTTTCTCAGGGTTCTCCCAATTCTTCAACGCATCGGATATGAATCCGGCAACCTGGAGCATTTCAGGCTCTTTCAGTCCATGGGTTGTTGCAGCCGGGGTACCGATACGGATACCGGACGTTACGAACGGGGAACGGGTCTCGTTGGGGATGGTATTCTTATTTACAGTGATCCCCGCCTTGTCCAGAGCCTCTTCGGCCGCCTTGCCGGTGAGACCGGTGGACGTCAAATCAACCAGCATCATATGGTTATCGGTGCCTCCGGAGACCAGACGGAGTCCCTGTCCTGTAAGTGCATCGGCAAGGGCTTTCGCATTCCTGACAATCTGCTCTTGATACGTCTTGAAGGCCGGCGTGAGCGCCTCCTTCAATGCAACCGCCTTGGCGGCAATAACGTGCATGAGCGGCCCCCCCTGGATACCGGGGAAGATATTCGAGTTGAGGGCCTTCGCGTACTGTTCTCGGCAGAGAATCATTCCGCCGCGCGGACCTCTCAGTGTCTTGTGCGTGGTTGTTGTCACAAACTCGGCATAGGGGATCGGGCTGGGGTGAAGTCCCGCCGCCACCAAACCGGCGATATGGGCCATGTCCACCATGATCACCGCCCCAACCGAATCTGCGATCTTGCGAAAAGCCGCGAAATCGATGATGCGCGGATAGGCGCTTGCCCCGACTACAATCATCTTTGGCCGGTGCTCCGCAGCCAAGCGAGCTACGTCGTCGTAATCAATGGTTTCCGTTTCCGGGGAAACGCCGTAGAACACGACATTGAAGAGCTTGCCCGAGAAATTGGCCGGACTGCCGTGGGTCAGGTGGCCGCCGTGGGAAAGGTTCATGCCGAGAATGGTGTCTCCCGGTTGCAGGGCCGCAAAATAGACGGCCATGTTCGCCTGGGAGCCGGAGTGCGGCTGTACGTTAACATGTTCCGCACCGAACAGTTCCTTGGCGCGCTCGATGGCGAGATTCTCCACAACGTCAACCTGGCTGCAACCGCCGTAGTAACGCTTTCCCGGATATCCCTCGGCATACTTGTTGGTCAGAATCGAACCCTGGGCTTCCAACACCGCCTCTGAAACGAAGTTTTCCGACGCGATGAGTTCCAGGTTATATTCCTGACGTTCCGTTTCCAACCGAATGGCTTTCGCCAACTCGGGATCAAAAGTTTCAAGTATCGACATCTCTTTCTCCTTGGGTGTAATGAAAAAGCAAACGGGACCTTTCAAGTCCCGTGACGTTGTCGTTTTGCCATGGTATCGCACCTGGTCGGAAATACGAAACCGTGCTGATTTACCTGTAGAGTTCCTTCTCCAGGGCGGCAATCTTGTCGAGCCTTCCCTGGTGACGTCCCCCCTCGAACTGGGTATCCAGCCAGGTCGCGACCATTTCACTCGCCTCATTCTCGTCGATGACACGGCCACCGAGAACCAGAATGTTTGCATTGTTGTGTTGCTTGGCCATCTTTGCCATGTAGACGTCAGCGACCAGGGCAGCTCTCACGCCGGGGAATTTGTTGGCAACGATCGACATGCCTATCCCGGTTCCGCAGACGAGGACACCTTTTTCCGCCTCCCCCAAAGATACCTTTCGGGCCACCTTTTCCCCGAAATCGGGGTAATCGACGGAATTGCCGTCATTTGTCCCCAAATCTTCGAACGGAATTCCCCTTTCCTTCAGAAGAAGTTTAACAGATTCCTTCAGTTCGAATCCTCCATGATCACTTCCTAGCGCTATCATTTTTCCGTCTCACACCTTTCTGAAAAGGAGGGTAGCGTTTGTGCCACCGAAACCGAAGGAGTTGGAAAGGGCACAGGATATCCTGGCCTCTCTGGGAGTGTTGGGAACGAAATCCAGATCGCACTCTGGGTCCGGTTCCTCATAGTTAATCGTCGGCGTAGCTATCCCGTTCTGCATGGACATGAGCGTGTAGACTGCCTCAACACCGCCCGCTGCGCCCAAGAGATGACCCGTCATGGATTTTGTCGATGAAACCATAAGTTTCGTTGCATGATCACCGAAAACCTGCTTGATGGCCATGGTCTCATAAAGGTCGTTCATCGGTGTGGACGTACCGTGGGCGTTAATGAAATCCACCTGGTCTGGATTAATACCGGCATTGTCCAAAGCCATCTTCATGCAGCGGGCAGCGCCTTCTCCACCCGGAGAGGGAGCCGTCAGATGATAAGCGTCCCCGGTCAGGCCGTAGCCGACAACTTCGGCGTAGATCCTGGCCCCGCGCTTTTTCGCGGACTCATATTCTTCCAGGATGACAATGCCGGCTCCTTCTGCGAGTATGAATCCGTCACGGTTCTTTTCGAAAGGACGGGAGGCCGCACGAGGATCATCATTTCGGGTCGACAATGCCCTCATAACGGCAAAACCGCCGATTGCCAGCGGAGTGACCACGGATTCCGTTCCACCGGCGATCATGGCATCTGCGTCGCCCCTCCGGATAATCTGATAGGCATCACCGATGGAGTGCGTTCCCGTAGCGCATGCAGAAACGGATGACACATTGGGGCCCTTGGCGCCGTACTTTATCGATATATGTCCGGGCGCCAAGTTTGTTATGAGCATGGGGATGAAAAAAGGTGAAATCTTTTTGTATCCGCCGTCCAGCAGCGCGGTATGGTATTTCTCGATGGTGGGAAGCCCGCCAAGTCCGGCTCCGACAAGAACGCCGACTCTCTCGGCATTCTCTTCGGTAATCTGCAGTCCGGAATCCTCCATCGCGAATTGCGCTGCAGCCAGGGCGTACTGGATAAACAGGTCCATCTTCTTGATTTCTTTTTTTTCAATGAAATCTTCCGGATTGAAGTCTTTGACTTCCCCGGCAATTTGCACGGGAAAATCACTGGCATCAAAACGGGTCAGCCGATCGATACCCGATTCACCGGCAAGCAGCGCATCCCAATTCTTTCGGTTCCCGGTTCCCAAAGGAGACACGACCCCGATTCCAGTAACCACAACTCTTCTCATAAATGCAGACTCCTCGATGCGGAGATTCTCCCATCAGCTATTCTGACAAGAGATACGGACAGTTGTAATAAAAGGGGATCCCTTTCCCCTCTCAGCGCGGACCAGACAGCGGCGGATATCCCGAACCCCTAGTTACAACGCCACTGTTTTGCCAATATGAAGAAACAGAGCATTTTCGTAGCGGCACGGAGATAGTTGCCATCGATCATTGACAGAGAAGACTGCCCATCGGGTGAGTCCTCCGGACAAGTCGGATTCGGGAGGGGTAAGCGGACCCATGCTCTTCTTCTATCCAGCGTGTGCTTGCCCGAAAAAAAGCCTCAGGGCGAAACAGAAGCTCTTCCGGCCGGAATCCGGTTCCTTGCAGTAGGTACTCTTGCACTACCTACCTCCCCCCAATGATGATAGGGCGATTGGGAATGGGTGAAGCAACAACGGTTGAATTACTTGCCCCGAACCCTGCCCCTCCCCCACCCGGGGGAGGGAAACAGAACGAACGCCGATTTCGAGGTGCAGTGCACTAGGTATGATCAGCGATATAGTCGATCGCGTCCTGAACAGTTGCTATTTTCTCAGCGTCTTCATCGGAAATCTCGATATCGAACTCCTCTTCCAGGGCCATGACCAGTTCGACCGTATCAAGGGAGTCCGCACCCAAATCATCCATAAACGAAGCCTCGCCGGTAACCTGTGACTCATCGACTCCCAGCTGTTCAGCAATTATCTCTTTCACCCTTTTTTCTATTGACGACATTTGTTCCTCCATTCATAGATAGTGACGTTTTCAGAATTTCCAGACGGATTTCTTCTGCTTATTAACATGAAATTCGAAATTTGCAAAAAGGATTTTTTACATATGCATGCCGCCGTTTACGTCAAGAACATGACCCGTGATGTAGCTACCCAGGTCGGAGACAAGAAAATAAACGGCATTCGCGATGTCTTCCACTGCGCCGAACCGGTTGACCGGTATCTGTCTCAGAAGTTCCTCACGAACGCCTGCCGACAATACGCCCGTCATATCGGTTTCTATGAAACCAGGCGCCACGGCATTGACGGTTATGCCCCTCTTCGCGTACTCGCGGGCCACAGCCTTGGTAAATCCGATGATTCCTGCCTTGCTGGCGCAGTAGTTCGCCTGCCCCGCATTTCCCATTTCACCGACGACAGAGCTTATATTCACGATACGACCACTCTTTGCCTTTGCCATAAGCTTTATCGCCTCCCTGGTACAGGCAAAGGCCCCTGTAAGATTCACCCGGATCACATCGTCCCAATCCTCATCCTTCATTCTCATGAGCAGTCCGTCACGTGTGATCCCGGCGTTGTTCACGAGGATGTCGAGAGTGCCGAATTCTGCAGTGATAGTCCGGAAAAGGTTTTCGATATCCTGGAGATTTCCCACATTGACTTGATACGGAAGCGCCCGTCTACCCAAGTGGATGATTTCATCGGCGGTTTTCTTGGCCCGTTCAAAGGAGGTAGCGGTTACGATGACATCCGCCCCTTCCTGTGCCAGCTTGAGCGCAACCGCGCGCCCAATCCCCCTGGAAGCGCCGGTAACAAGCGCCTTCTTTCCCGCAAGGCTCATACAGTCTCCCTTTCGAATACTCTGAAGCCTGCCAAATCATCGAAATTCCAAGTCGGAATCGTCTTATCAATCTTCTTTACAAGGCCGGAAAGCACCTTCCCAGGCCCGACTTCAGTGAATCTCACCACGCCGCTATCAATCATTTCACGCACTGACATTTCCCAGAGCACCGGTGAACTAATCTGTGCCACGAGGAGTCCCCGAACCCGTTCCGCTTCCGTATAAGGCTTGGCCTCAACATTGCTGACAACAGGAATAGCGAGTTGCTGAACCGGTATGGCCTCAAGAGTCACGGATAACCGATCTCCCGCCGGAGACATGAGTGCGCAGTGGGAAGGAACACTCACCGGCAGAAGGAGAACCTTCCGGATCCCCTTCGCCTTTGCTATGGCAATGGCACGGTTCACGGCAGCGGCATGACCGGAAATAACTATCTGTCCGGGACAGTTGAAGTTCGCAGGTACAACTATCTCGCCCTGAGCAGCCTCGGAGCAGATATCTGCGACAACGTCCGCCTCGACACCAAGGACTGCAGCCATGGCTCCAGTTCCCACCGGCACCGCCTCCTGCATGAATCTGCCCCGGGAACGGACGGTCCGGAGTGCATCACCGAAATCAAGGGACCCTGCCGCAACCAAGGCGGAATACTCGCCAAGGGAGTGACCTGCGAGATACGCTGGCTCCATGCCCGTTTCCGATTGCAGAAGCCGGAGAAACGCAATGCTTGTTGCCAGCAGGGCAGGCTGCGTATTTTCAGTGAGCAGGAGATCTGCTTCAGGCCCTTCGAAACACATCTGTGACAGCCGAAAGCCCAACGCGTCGTCAGCCTCTTCATAGGTATGCCTGACAACAGCAAAGTTTGCAGACAACTCTTTCCCCATACCGGGATACTGCGACCCCTGGCCGGGGAACAGAAATGCTGTTATTGTCATGGAACAATCCTCCACTCAGTCTACCAGCGCATGAGGGCTGAGGCCCAAGTCAATCCGCCTCCGAATGAATCAAGAAGAACCGTATCCCCTTCTTTGATTCTCCCGGAACGGTTCGCCTCGTCAAGAGCGATGGGAATCGACGCCGCCGAGGTATTCCCGTACCGTTCAAGATTGATGAAAACCTGTTCTTCGGTCAACCCCAGACGTTTTCCGATGGCATCGATGATCCTCCGGTTCGCCTGGTGCGATATGAATAGATCGACATCGGACGGTGCGAGATTGTTGGCGGAAAGGGCTTGGTGTGCGGCATCTTCCATGGCGCGGACAGCGAGTTTGAACACTTCGTTTCCCTGCATTTTAATCACTGCCAGGTTTTCATCCAGCACTCGAACGGAAGCCGGGTTCCTGCTGCCATAACCCGGTTGATGGAGGAGTTCCCAGTACGACCCGTCGGAATGGATATGGGTAGAAAGGATTCCCCTGTTATCCTCTTCCGCTTCCAAAAGCACAGCACCCGCACCGTCACCGAAGAGGACACATGAATTTCTGTCGGTCCAGTCGGTAATCCTGGACAATGTTTCCGCGCCGATAACAAGCGCCTTCGAAGCTGCGCCCGATCTGATAAGGGAATCTACGATGGAAAGTCCGAAAAGGAATCCGGAACAAGCAGCGGAGATATCGAATGCAGCAGCCCTTGAAGCACCGAGGTTGTTCTGAACAAGACAGGCGGTTGCCGGGAAAGGGAAGTCCGGTGTGACCGTACCAATCACAATAAGGTCGAGTTCTTCCGGTGCACAATTCGCCATTTCCAATGCCCGTTCCGCTGCCCTCGTTGCCAGCGTCGACGTGAATTCACCTTCTCCGGCAATTCTCCTTTCCTTGATGCCGGTTCTGGTTGTTATCCACTCATCGCTAGTTTCTACCATTTTCTCCAGTTCGAAATTGGTCAACACCTTTTCGGGAACCGCGGAACCGGTTCCCTTGATTCGAGCATGAGCCATGGTTTCCACCTTTTCAGCAGGCAGCCGTATCCTTCATATCTTCCCTAGGCTGCTTACTGAGCGTAATATAATGCTGCAATTTTTCCGCCATTTTCTGGTTGACGCCCTTTCTGGCGTACTCGTGGGCGAAACGGATGGCATTCTTTATCGCCTTCGCGCTGGAACCGACGTGGCATATCATTCCCACGCCGTTGATTCCCAGCAGCGGAGCGCCGCCATACTCTGAATAATCGACTTTCTTGCGAAAGTTCCGAAATGCTCTGCGAACAAATAGATACCCTATCTTGGATAGGAGGCTCTGCTTGATTTCCTGTTTCAGCATTTTCCCGACGGCTTCGACAAGACCTTCGGACAGTTTCAGCACGATATTGCCAACAAATCCGTCAAAGACGACGACATCCGCGCTGCCGTTGAAAATATCCCGCCCTTCCACATATCCGAGATAATTGAAGGAAGCTCCCCGCAGGATCGCATTCGCCTCGCGGGTGAGCTCATTCCCCTTGCACTCCTCCTCACCGTTGGAAAGGAGACCGACGCGGGGATTCTTGATATCCATGAAGTACTTCGCGTATACCTCTCCCATCAGGGCGAATTGAACAAGGTTCTGGGGCTTGCAGTCCACATTTCCTCCAACGTCCAGAACCAGGGTTTTGCCCCGAAGGTTGGGAAATATGGTTGCTATCGCAGGTCTGTCAATCCCTTTCATACGGCCGAGGACGAACATTCCTGCTGCCATGGTGGCTCCGGAGTTTCCAGCGCTAACTACCGCGTCTGCCTTTCCATCTTTGACAAGTTCACAGGCTATCCGGATAGAAGAATCCCTTTTCCTGCGGATGGCATCGGATGCGGAATCATGCATCCCCACTACTTCACTGGCATGAACGATGGAAATATCGAGTCCGGCACAATGGTGCTTGTCGAGTTCACGACGAAGAGTATCACTATCACCAACCAGTGTCACGGCAATGCCGAATTCGCGGGCAGCTCCGACGGCCCCCTCGACCTCGACTGCGGGAGCGTTATCGCCGCCCATTCCGTCAACGGCAACTCTCATATACTTTCACCCGGTCTGTGCATGGATTGGAAAGGTATCTTCCTAGAGATCATCCACCTTGATAACTTCTCTTCCCTTGTATGTTCCGCAGGAAGGGCAGGCACGATGGGGAAGCTTGGGCGCCTTGCACTGGGGGCAATTGGAGACATTGGGGGGGGTGAGGAAATCGTGAGCTCTCCTCATGTTTTTGCGCGACTTAGACGTCTTTTTCTTTGGGACCGCCATCTCTTTCGTTCTCCTTCTAATGTTTTACTGTAAAGTTCTTCAGGGCACTGAACGTGAATCCCGTGCCGGCACGGTTGCAGCCACAGTCTCCCGCATTCAGATCGGCTCCGCACGTTGCGCAAAGCCCTCGGCACTCCTCTCTGCAGAGAGGCTTTATGGGAATCTCCATCAGGACCTGCTCTTCTATCTCTCTGGTGAAATCGATACTATCGCCGTCAAAGGGAGCAGAAACAAGGTCTTCCTCGGTAAGGGCAACCTCTTCTTCTAGTGCAATCTCTGTCGCCTTGGAATAGAAAACCGTAAACTCTGAAACCACGTCGGTTTCAAATTCCGCAAGACACCGGGAACAGGTAAAACGGGCCCGAGTCCCCACCCGGCCGTGGACCCTGACGTGGTCAAACTCCTTCTCGGCCCTGATATCAAGCTGTAACGGTTCAAGAAAAACACATTCACCGTTTTCCTGAGCCTCGAGTAGCGCCGTATATCCGGATACAGGCTCCTGTGCCGAAAGAATGAGAGGTTTTTCCGAAAGCCCTTCAACCCTTATTTTCATGGAATTTTCCGTTACCCGTGTGGAAAGTTTTGAAGTATAAAGATACGATTCTTAGTTTGTCAAGGAAATAAAAATCAGTAAAACAGGGCACCGGCATCTTGCCCTTCCAGGCCGAATACTGTAGTAGTATCTGATTTCAAACAAAATTCAAGGTGAATGCTACAGGAGCAACCCCGTGAAACTGTTCACTCCATTCAATATTGTTCTCGTGGAACCGGAGATTCCTCCCAACACAGGGAATATTGCCCGCCTGTGCGGGGCAACCTGTTCCACTCTCCACCTTGTGGGAAAACTCGGATTTTCAACGGATGACCGATCGCTGAAAAGGGCCGGACTCGATTATTGGAAAGAGGTTGACATACGGTATTGGAACAGTCTCGACGAAATACAGGAAGCCAACCCCCATGGCCGGTTCTTCTATACCAGCAAGAAAGGAAAGAAGACTTTCGTTGAAGCGATGTTCCGGGATGGCGACTTTCTCGTTTTCGGCAAGGAAACATCAGGGCTTCCGGAGAGCCTTCTCGCCGCCAATCCTGACTCCACCATCCGCATCCCCATCTTCGGCAGAGTGAGAAGCCTCAATCTCTCCACCGCCGCGGGCATTGTCCTGTATGAGGCATTACGTCAAACGGGAAGACTGTCGGACGAATAACGGTCGTACCACCATACGGCCGCGATTCTACCGTGCTGCTATTTTCAGACCGAGCTCGCGCACCTGTTTTACGTCAACGGCAGAGGGGGCATCGGACATGAGGCACGTCCCCTTTTGCGTCTTGGGGAATGCGATAACGTCACGAATCGATTCACTGCCGGTCAAGAGCATTACCAGACGATCCAAACCGAAGGCAATGCCACCGTGCGGCGGAGTACCGTATTCAAGGGCATCGAGCAGAAATCCGAACTTGAGGCGCGCATCATCGTCACTGATCCCCAGCATACGGAACATGAGTGACTGAATTTTTTCCTGGTGTATCCGGATACTGCCGCCGCCAATCTCGTTGCCATTCAGCACAAGGTCGTAGGCTTTCGCCCGACACCGCCCCGGATCCGATTCGAGATACTCCAAATCCTCATCCATGGGTGCGGTGAACGGATGATGCACCGCCACCCATCTCTTTTCATCATCATCCCACTCAAGGAGGGGGAAATCGGTTATCCAGACGAAACCATAGGTTTCACTGTCGACAAGCTTGAGAATCTGGGCAAGACGGTTTCTGAGGCGGCCCAGCGAGTCGTTTACCACTTTCGGCCTGTCGGCGACAAAGAGGAGCAGGTCCCCTACTTCAGCCGCAAATACGGAGTCCATGGCCGAGATTTCATCTGCAGAAAAGAATTTGGCGATGGGTGACTGCCATCCGTCGGATGTCACCTTCACGTACGCCAGTCCCTTGGCGCCGTAAATCCTGACAAACTCCGTAAGCTCGTCAATCTCCTTACGGGACATGCCGGCGCATCCCTTGGCATTGATACCCTTCACTATCCCGCCCGATGCAACCACGTCGGCGAACACCTTGAAATCGCTCTTTGCAACGATCTCCGAAAGCTCGACCAGTTCCAGACCGAAGCGGATATCGGGGTTATCAACGCCGAAACGTCGTATTGCCTCGGCATACGTCATGCGAGGCATGGGAAGCTCAACGCGGGCTTCCGAGACCTCCTCGAAAATCTTCGCAATAAGGCCTTCCATGACCGATATGACGTCTTCCCTGTCGACAAAGGACATTTCGCAGTCTATCTGGGTAAATTCGGGCTGGCGATCGGCGCGAAGGTCTTCATCCCTGAAACAACGCACAATCTGATAATAGCGGTCAAATCCCGAAACCATCAGGATCTGCTTGAATAGTTGCGGCGACTGGGGCAACGCATAGAAATGCCCTTGGTTTATGCGGGATGGGACCAGAAAGTCGCGCGCCCCCTCGGGTGTCGATTTTGTAAGATAGGGGGTTTCCACCTCGACAAAACCGTTTCCTGAAAGATACATGCGGGTAATCTCGCTCACCCGTGAGCGGAGGAGCAGATTCCGCTGCAGAGCAGACCTGCGAAGGTCAAGGTAGCGATGCTTTAGCCTGATATTTTCGGCCACGTCCACATGTTCATCCAGCGTAAAAGGAAGCGCCTTTGCGCGGTTCAAGACCTTGCATTCGGACACCATCACTTCCACATCTCCCGTCCTCATGGAAGGATTTGCCGTGCCCGCGGGACGGGCGGTAACAAGGCCTCGGATCGCAAGGACATACTCGTTCCTGACACTCTCGGCCTTCCTATGAGCATCAGGGCTTCTGTCAGGATCAAAAACAATCTGCGCGATCCCCTCACGGTCACGCAGGTCTATGAAAATCAGGCCGCCGTGATCACGGCGCCGAAGTGTCCATCCCATCAATACAACTTCTTTTCCTATGTCATCGACGGACAGTGCTCCGCAATAGCAGCTTCTCTTCCAGTCCCCAAGAAAATCTATCACAAAAAAAACCTCCGAACCTGAAAAATGCGAAAACTTGTTGAGTATACTGAAATTGACGAACTGCTTCAAGGAATAATGACGAAAAAGCAAGCATGAGCGGAAATCCCCGAGGGATTCCTTACACCCTCCTACGGCACGCAAGGACATTCACTGCCCGAGGATGAATCCATCCCCGCGAAAGGCGGGCATATTGTATGGGGGAACGGTCGTCGGCAGACCAGTATCACGGAACCGGCAGAGACTCGCCCTACATTCCCATCGGGCGGCTCTGGCCATAGCAGGATGGTTTATGCACTTTCGCCAAGAGAGGGGGTGGCAAGGAAGGAAAACATTTCGAGGGCATCCGCATTTCCATCGATTAGGTAACTCTTCTCCAACGCCTTGATTACGGACGCATGGATTCCAGAAAGTTCGGTCCGTGCTTCCGCAATGAGCCTGTTGTAGGGTTCCTCAGGAAGAAATTCCCCCCGATACAAATCCTGGGCGGACTCGAGGAGCTTGCGGGCCGACTTCGTATCACCCCTTACCAGACGCTTGATGCCTTGGGTTGCATTATTCCGGAATTCACTTGCATCCAGAGCGATGGAAAGGTAATTGAGCCGTATTGCCTCACCCTGGGTGAGGACAGATGCCGTGCACCCGAATCCGGCGATTGATTTTCTCATGCGGCTCAAGGTCGTCTTGAAGTTTTTTTCTCCCGAATCAGTGGAACTCTCGGGCCAGAGGGCCTCAATGACCTTTCGACGGTGTACCCACTGGTCAAATGTAACGAGAAGACAGCAAAACAAAAGTCGTGCCTTGCGGCTTTCCCAGTCAATGCATACCGGAACCCCGTCTCGGTAGACAGTGAGGCCGCCAAAGGAACAGACTCGAAAACGATTTTCGGGGCCGGCCGACGTGTATGAGCTTGCGGATTTTTTCAGATTCGATCGCATGGCAAGGGGTTCTTTTCCGGAACGCATGCCTGTTCCGCGAAGAAATCACCTGAAGATCATTCGGTGAATGACAGCCATCTGAGGATTCCGAGCGGTTCGAGAATTTCAGAAGCGAGCTGTTTATATATCAGAAAGCCCGGCAAGTCAAACGGGAAATTTAGCGCTATCTAATATTTCAAAACCATATGCACCTAATATAATTAGGCATTATCTTTAAACCAACGGTCAGCATCCCCCTGTGCCAATGCGTTTTCTCGGAATGGCCGTCGGTATTCTCCACCGTGAAACAAAGGTTCAGCCACGAACCGCGGCAAGCATCTCTTTTGACAGACGTGCAAACTCTTCAAGGGAAAGCGTTTCACCTCTCCGTCCGGCATCAATGCCGACATGCTCGAATACCTGCCGCAGAGCAGCCTCATCAGCAAGATATTCCAGGGACTTTAAACAGTTAAACAAGGTCTTGCGTCTCTGAGAAAAAGAGGCCTTCACGACCCGACGGAAAAATGCCTCGTCACCGACGTCGGTGCGGGGACACGGAAGGATTCGGAACCGGAGCACCACGGAATCGACCTTCGGAATCGGCCGGAACGATGACGGCTTTACCGGCAGCACCTTCTCAACATCGAAGTACAGTCGGCTCAATACCGTGAGTACGCCGTACTCCTTGCAGGACGGAGGCGCCAGCAGCCTGTCGCCCACCTCTTTCTGCAGCATCAGGAGCAGCTCGGAAAACAGGGCGCGTTCATCAATAAATCTAAACAGTATCTGGGAGGAGATATTGTAGGGAAGGTTCGCGACAACCTTCCACCTGTCCTTTCCGGAAAGCGGCAGAATCTGGTGAAAATCGACGCGAAGGATGTCGCCGTGGAGTATCTCCAGCGATTCATGGTTGCCGAGCTCTTTCCGTAGCAGCGCCGCAAGCTCCCGGTCCCATTCCACGGCAACGACACGTGCCGCTCCCTCCACCAGACGTGATGTGAGCGCGCCCCGTCCTGGCCCTATCTCGAGAATCATGTCCTGCGGACGGATATCGGCTGCCTTGACGATATTGGAGATCACGTTACCGTCCACAAGGAAATTCTGACCCAACGACTTTTTTGCGCGGATATTCACCATAGAATCAGCGCCCCGTCCGTTCACGCAGTGAGTCGAGTATCCAGCTCACCTTGGCATCCATATCGTATCCGCTTTCGATACCCTTTGTCAGGTAATTATCGGCTGGAACAGCAATCATCGCCCCATTATCGGTACAGAGGATAGGGGAAGGAAAAGCCAGTTCAACCCCGGTTTCTTCAGCCATCCTCCCCATTGCCGAACGGAGCCCGCTATTGCAGGCAACACCTCCTGCCACCACCAGCCGCGTGACCCCCGTATCAAGAAGCGCTTTCCTGGTCTTTTCAACAAGCACCTCGCA
>JAAZOO010000173.1 GCA_012797715.1 Geobacteraceae bacterium
AAACCGGGTTCATGCCGTAGATGATATCTTCTTTCATTGTATACCTCACTGCAAAACCCGGTAGTGTACGGTTAGGAACTTAAGCAAACAACTCCCCTTCCCTTGACGGGAGGGGGTTGGGGGGAGTGGGTGAAGTCAAACCGAAGCGGTGCTCATGGAAACTTCCCCCCACCCTGGCCCTCCCCCGCCAGGGGGGAGGGAATTAATTGTTTTGTCAATTTACGTGTTACAGGGCACTATGCCGTTCCAACTATCTCGTCCACGATCGCCTCCACCGCCTGGAGCGGATCCGGAGCGGCGCTGATGGGGCGTCCGATCACCAGGTAGTCGGACCCCGCGGCAACCGCCTCGGCAGGGGTCATGACCCGTTTCTGGTCGTCGGCGGATGCGAATGATGGCCGGACTCCGGGGGTGACTATCAGAAAGTCCTTCCCGCACGCCTCGCGGATCAGCGGCACCTCCCGGGGAGAGGCCACCACGCCGTCGATGCCGGCCTTTTTCGCCAGAGCGGCCAGGCGCACCACCATCTCCTCCACCGGCCGGTCGATCCCAACCGCCCGCAGGGTCTCCTCCGTGGAAGAGGTCAGGATGGTCACCGCCAGCACCTTCGAGCGCCCCCCCCCGGGGAAGTCGGTTTTGAGCATTTCCGCGGTCCGCGCCATCATCTCGTAGCCGCCAAGGGCATGGACGTTGAACAGCTTCACCTTGAGGCGCGCCGCCTCCCGGGAGGCCATGGCCACGGTGTTGGGGATGTCGTGATACTTCAAATCAAGGAACACCCCTGCGCCGAAATTTTCTATCATGCGCACGATGTCGGGGCCATAGGCGGTGAAAAGCTGCTTCCCCACCTTGAACATCCCCACCCGGCCAGAGAGGGTCGAAACCCAGTGCTTGGCCGCGTTGAAGGTGTCGAAGTCCAGGGCGAAGATTATCTTGGAACGGGCGTGGTCTCGGGTCATAGCCCCTTTCTCCTGTTGCTGCGTTGACGATACAGCCGCTTCATAAACAGCTCCTCCGGTTTTTGTAATTGTCGTCCCAACAGAAAGCGTGCCTGGTTACGAATGCAGATTATTCGTGTGGGCAGGTTACCAGAATCCCCCCCTTGTTTCCATATGAAACTATGCTAACCACTCAAAGAAAAAGGCGGGAAGCATCCTCCCCGCCTTCGCTGGTCATCTTCCCGTTTTCACTTTCAATCCAGCCCCTTCTCCACCAGCTCGATGGCTTTCACCACGGCCCGGGCCTTGTTGACGGTCTCCTGGTACTCGGTGGCAGGATCGGAATCGGCCACGATGCCCGCCCCTGCCTGGAGGTGAATTTTCCCCCCCTTGGCCACCAGGGTGCGGATGGCGATGGCCATATCCATGTTGCCGGAGAAGGAGAAGTAGCCCACGGCGCCTCCGTAGATCTCGCGCCGCACCGGCTCCAGTTCCTCGATGATCTCCATTGCCCGGACCTTGGGCGCTCCGGACAGGGTGCCGGCCGGGAACGTGGCCCGCAGCACGTCGAAGGCGTCGCGGCCTCCTGCCAGCTCTCCCTGCACGTTGGAGACGATGTGCATGACGTGGGAGTAGCGCTCCACCACCATCAGCTCCGTAACACGCACGGTTCCGGTGCGGCACACCCGGCCCAGGTCGTTTCTCCCCAGGTCCACGAGCATGACGTGTTCGGCGCACTCCTTGGGGTCGGCCAGGAGTTCGTGCTCCAGGCGCTCGTCCTCGTCCCGCGTCCTGCCGCGGGGCCGCGTCCCGGCGATGGGGCGGAGCTCCACCTGTTCCCCCTCCTTGCGGACCATGACCTCGGGGGATGCCCCCACCACCAGGGTGTCGTCCAGGCGCAGGAAGAACATGTAGGGGGAGGGATTCAGGGTGCGAAGGACGCGATAAATATCCAGGGGATCAACCGTCAGGTCTGCGGAAAAACGCTGGGAGAGAACCACCTGGATGACGTCTCCGGCCCTGACATACTCCTTTGCCTTTTCCACCGACTCCTCGAACACCGCGCGATCCACATTGGACGTGAAAGAGATCTTCCCCCCTGACGGCGGAGTCACTGCCGGGGGGAGCGGTGTCCTCAGCTTGGCGACGATGGCGTCAATCTTTGCCGTGGCCTCCGCGTAGGCGGTTTCGGGGGGCTTGCCGTTTTCCATGTGGGCATTGGATACCACCTTGATCTTCTGGCGGATGGTGTCAAAGATGAGGATGGTGTCGGTGATGATCAGATAGCTGTCCCAGGCGTCCAGCACGGCGGGCTTGGTCAGGGTGACCCGCTCGAAGTAGCGCACCATGTCGTAGCCGATGTAGCCGACCGCTCCGCCGAAGAAGCGCGGGAGGCCGTCCACTTCCACCGGCGTGAACCGTTTCATGTGGTCCCGGACCAGCCCCAGCGGGTCGTCCGTTTCCTCCCGCCTGGTCGAACCGTCCGCCGCCAGAATCTCGACGATGTTTCCCCGGGAGCGGAGGATCTCCTCCGGGCTCGAGCCGAGGAAGCTGTAGCGCGCCCACTTTTCCCCCCCCTCGATGCTCTCCAGGAGGAAGGAATAGCGGCCGTCGTCGATCTTGCGGAACGCGCTGACCGGCGTGTCCATGTCGGCCAGTATCTCGCGGTACACGGGTATCAGGTTCCCGCGGGATGAGAGGGAACGGAAGGTTTCGAAATCGGGATAGTACATGGTGTCTCCGGGAGGGGTGAAAAGGGCCTGTTGTCGGGTATCGCGCTTACGGACAAGGCGTATAATCGAATTTTTCAAGGGGTTTACAGTACCATAGGCGCTTGGAGGGTGTCAACCCGCGGGGAGACGCACCCGGGTCCCCCGGAGGCCGAAAGTTGCGCCGAAAGCGGTTTCGCCAGGGAGTTCACAGGGAACGCAGAGAAAAATCAGGCTGGCATGGACTTCCCCAACCCGACCCAACGGAGTTGTGAAGTATCCCGGGAACTCTTTGGGTTCTCCGTGCCCTCTGCGTGCTCCGGGGCGGCAAAAGCGGTTTTCAGGATGAAACGGATCGAAAAAAACCGCACTGAAACCTTGCAAAACTCCATCCCAATGATTAGCTTACAGGTTCGAGAAAACACCACCAATTACGAATCATGAAAGAGGAGAACCGCACCCCATGAGCAAGGCCACCAAACACTTCAGGACCGAGGTACAGCAGCTGCTGGACCTGGTAATCCATTCCCTGTACTCCAACAAGGAAATCTTCCTGCGGGAACTCATTTCCAATGCCTCCGACGCCGTTGACAAGGCCCGATTCGAGTCCCACACCGATCAGGCGATCCTTGAAGACAATGCGGAATGGAAAATCAAGCTGATACCGGACAAGGAAGCCGGCACCCTGACCATCCGCGATAACGGTATCGGCATGACCATGGAAGAGGTGGAAACCAATATCGGCACCATTGCCCAGTCCGGCACCAGGGCATTCCTCCAGGGGCTGAAGGAACAGAGCGTCAAAGACCATCCGGAGCTGATAGGCCAGTTCGGAGTCGGCTTCTACGCATCGTTCATGGCCGCCGACAAAGTGACACTCGTCACGCGCCGGGCAGGGGACAGGAAAGCGGGCACCCGGTGGGAATCCGTCGGGGACGGCACCTACACCATCGAGGAGTGCGAGAAAGAGACGCGGGGCACCGATGTCATCCTCCACCTGAAGGACGAGATGAAGGAATTCCTCGACGAGTGGCGGCTCCGCTCCATCGTGAAAAAGTACTCCGATTACGTCCAGTACCCCATCACCATGGATATCACCCGGGAGGAATACCCGCGCGGCGTGGACGGCAAGCCCATCGAAGGGGCGGAAAAGATCTCCAAGACCGAGGAAGAGACCCTCAACTCCATGAAGGCCATATGGGCGCGTCCCAAGAACGAGATCACCGAGGAGGAGTACAACGAGTTCTACAATCACATCTCCCACGACTACGGCAAGCCGTTCCGCACCATCCACTACTCGGCAGAGGGGACCAGCGAGTTCAAGGCCCTCCTCTATATCCCGGAGCACCGCCCCTTCGACCTGTTCATGCCCGAGCACAGAAAGGGCGTCCATCTTTACGTGAAGCGGGTCTTCATCACCGACAAGTGCGAGCATCTCCTCCCCGAGTACCTGCGCTTCATGAAAGGCGTGGTTGACTCCAGTGACCTCCCCCTGAACGTTTCCCGCGAGATACTGCAAGAGGACGTCCAGATCCGCAAAATCCAGAAGAACCTGGTGGCCAAGATCCTGTCGACCCTGTCCGAGATCAGGGAAAAATCACCGGAAGACTACCTGAAGTTCTACAAGGCATTCGGTCCTGTGCTGAAGGAGGGTATCCACTTCGACCATGCAAACAGGGACAAGCTCCAGGAATTGATCCTTTTCGAAAGCACCAAGACCGAGAGCGGTTCCTTCGTCTCCCTGAAGGAATACGTGGAGCGCATGCCCGAAGGGCAGAAGGAGATCTACTACATCACCGGCAACAGCCGCGCAGTGGTGGAGAATTCTCCTCACCTGGAGATGTGCCGCAAGAAAGGGTACGAGGTTCTGTTCCTGGTCGATCCCATTGACGAATGGCTGGTCCAGAGCCTGCCCGAATACAACGGCAAGAAGCTGAAATCGGTGCTCCAGGGAGAACTGGAGGTGGAGACCGAGGAGGAGAAGAAGCAGCTGGAGGACAAGCGGAAGGAAGCGGAGAAACAGTACGGCGACCTGCTCGGTTTCATCAAGGAAAAACTGGCCGATCGGGTCAAGGAGGTGCGCCTCTCCAGCCGCCTCACCGACAGCGCCTGCTGCCTGGTGGCCGACCAGTACGGCATGAACGCCAACATGGAACGCATCCTCAAGGCCATGAATCAGGACGTTCCCGAATCGAAGCGGGTGCTGGAGCTGAACGCCGATCACCCCATCACCGCCATCATGCGGAAGCTGTACGACAAGGACAAGGGGAACAAGAAGCTGGACGATTACTGCGAGCTCCTCTACGACCAGGCTCTCCTCACCGAAGGGACGCCGGTTCGAGACCCCCTGCGCTTCACCAGGCTCATCAGCGAGCTGATGGTGGCGGAAGGGGAGACTCTGGTAGGGAAGGAATAGGGTAGTATCAGAAACAGCGGGGCGGTCCGGAAGGCCGCCCCGCTGCCGTTTCAGCTCCGG
>JAAZOO010000174.1 GCA_012797715.1 Geobacteraceae bacterium
GTCCATGTGGACTTCGGCGTCGGAATCTACCGGGGATTGCAGCACCTGGCGTTCGACGGCATCGGAGGGGACTTCCTCCTTCTGGAATACGCGGTCGGGGACAAACTTTACCTGCCGGTGGACCGCATCAATCTTGTGCAGCGCTACGTGGGGGGTGAGGGAAGCGATCCCACCCTGGACAGGCTAGGAGGCACGGGATGGGACAAAAAGAAGGCGAAAGCCCGGCAGGCCGTCGAGGAAATGGCCGAGGAGCTGCTCCGCATCTATGCGGCACGTCAGGTCCACGAGGGGTTCGCCTTTTCCCCTCCCGACGATCTGTACCGGGAATTCGAGGCCTCCTTTTCCTTTGAGGAAACCCCGGATCAATTGGGGGCCATCGAGGATGTCATTCGTGACATGGAGCGTCCCCGTCCCATGGATCGTCTCGTTTGCGGAGATGTGGGGTACGGGAAGACCGAGGAGGCCATGCGCGGGGCGTTCAAGGCGGTCATGGACGGCAAGCAGGTCGCCGTGCTCGTGCCGACAACGGTTCTGGCGGCGCAGCATCTGGAAACCTTCCGCGCCCGTTTCGCCGCCTATCCCGTGACTGTGGAGATGGTCTCCCGCTTCCGGACGCCGCGGGAGCAGAGAGCGATACTGGAAAGGCTGAAAACGGGGAGCGTCGATATCATTATCGGAACCCATCGTCTCCTGCAGAAGGACGTTCTCTTCAAGGATCTGGGGCTCCTGATTATCGATGAAGAGCACCGTTTCGGCGTTTCCCACAAGGAGAAGCTGAAGCAGTACCGGGCCGTGGTTGATGTCCTGACCCTTACCGCCACGCCCATCCCGCGCACCCTCAACATGTCCCTCTCCGGAATCCGTGACCTTTCCATTATCGACACCCCGCCGGTCGATCGCCTTGCCATCAAGACATTTGTGGCACGCTTTTCAGACGAACTGATCCGGGAGGCGGTGCTGCGGGAGCTGCGACGGGGCGGTCAGGTGTTTTTCGTCCATAACCGCGTCCAATCCATCGGGGCCATGGCGGATTATTTGCGCAGACTGGTTCCCGAGGCGAAGATTGCCGTCGGTCACGGCCAGATGCAGGAGCGCGAGCTGGAGGAGGTGATGCTCGGTTTTCTGCACGGTGAATTCAACCTGTTCCTGTGTACCACGATCATCGAGTCGGGACTGGATATCCCCTCTGCCAACACCATGATAGTGAACCGGGCCGATACCTTCGGCCTTGCCCAGCTCTACCAGCTGCGGGGACGGGTCGGTCGATCCAATCAGCGGGCCTACGCCTATTTTCTGATTCCCGGCGAGGGCGCGGTCAGCTCCGACGCCCGCGAACGGTTGCGGGTCATCCAGGAACTTACCGAGCTGGGGGCCGGTTTTCGCATTGCCATGCACGACCTGGAGATACGGGGAACCGGCGACTTCCTGGGGTCCCGGCAGTCGGGGAACATCGCGGCCGTCGGCTTTGAGCTTTACTCGGAACTCCTTGAGGAGGCGGTTGCCAGGCTGAAGGGGGAAGCCAGACCGGAGCATATCGAGCCTGAAATCAACCTGAAGATACCGGCCTTTCTTCCCGAAGACTATGTCCCGGATCCCAACCAGCGTCTTGTCCTCTACAAGAGGCTCGTACAGTCATCGGACGAGGAGGATGTGGGCGCTGTCGGCGACGAACTGCGGGATCGCTTCGGAATGCATCCGTTACCGGTCTCCTATCTCCTGGAGAGCATGAAGCTGCGGATTCTCCTGAGAACCCTTCTCGTCAGGAAGCTGGAGTTCGACGGCAGGCATCTGGTTGTTTTCTTTCATGAAAAAACCCCTGTTTCTCCCGATACCCTCATCGGGATGATCCGCCGTTCCCCCGATATCTCCCGGTTCAGTCCCGACTTCATCCTTATCGCAGCCGTTTCGGACACCTCCTTCGAAGGTGTCCTTTCCGAAGCCAGAAAACTCTTGAAAAGGCTGGTTTGATATGCTACGTTCGCAACCTGCTGCGATACACCAACTACGCGGATAAAGGAGAAAATCTGTGAATTACATGTGCGCTGTCAGGGTTTTCGCGCCGATGGCCCTTGCCCTCACCCTGTGCGCCTGTAAACCGGCGACGACGGAACAGGCGAAGAAAGAAGGGAAGACATTGGCCGAAGTAAACGGGAATGTCATCACCACCCAGGACTTCCAGACCGAGATTGACAGGCTCCCCCCCTACCTGAAGCCGATGGTCCAGTCCAGCGAGGGAAAGAAAGAGCTCCTGGACAGCATGGTCGTTCGTGAGATTATTCTGGAGCAAGCCAGAAAGGACGGCATCGATAAGGACAAGGAAGTGGCCGACAGGATGGAGGATCTGCGCAAACGCCTCATCGTCGAAACCTATCTGAAGAGGAAGGTGGAGAAGGAGGCCCAGATTTCCGACGCAGAGATGAAGAAGTTTTATGATGAAAACAAGGAGAAGTTCAAGACCGGTGATCAGGTCAAGGCGAGCCATATTCTGGTCAAGACCGAGAAGGAGGCCGCCGATGTCCTTGCAAAGCTGAAGGCCGGCGCAAAGTTCGATGAACTGGCGAAGAAGTTTTCCACCGATTCCTCTGCGGCAAAGGGTGGTGAACTGGGATGGTTTTCCAAGGGTGCCATGGTTCCCGAGTTCGAGAAGGTCGCGTTCGGCCTGAAGGAAGGGGAGACCTCGGGAATCGTGAAGACCCAGTTCGGCTACCACATTATCATGGTGACCGGAAAGCGTCCTGCCGGCATTACACCCTATGAAGAGGTGAAGGAGCAGATACGGGCCAACCTCCTGCCCACCAAGCAGCAGGAGATATTCACGAAGATGAAGGATGAATTGAAGAAGAGCGCGAAGATATCCATCAAGGAAGATGCGCTGAAGAATTTCGAAGTCAAGGCAGCCGACGATAAGGGTGCGGCCTCGGCTTCGAAAAAGTAACCGGCATCCCATGAACAGGAAGGCAAGGAAAATTCCTTGCCTTCCGTGTATCTGCACGATACGCAACAAGAAACGAAACCATGATGAAACATTTTCCCGTCATTCTTCTCCTTGTCGTCCTCACCTGTCCGTTCCCTGCCCGTGCCGAGCTTGTAAGCAGCATCGCCGCGCTGGTCAACGACGAGCCCATAACCACCTTTGATATCGACAGGGAAAAGGAAGGGGTCGAGAAGGGGCTTGACCCTTCCAAGCCCCTTGATGCCGCCGGTAAGGAACAGCTGCGGCAGGCGGCCCTTGAATCGCTCATTGGCAAGAAACTGATCCAGCAGAAAGTCAAGGAACTGGATGTGAAGGTTTCCGATGAGGAGGTCCGCCAGGCCATCGAGGATGTAAAGCGCACGAACAACATCACCCAGGAAAGGCTCCAGGAGGCGCTGGCTGCCCGCGGTATTTCCTATGACGAGTACAAGGCCCAGATACGGGAGCAGCTGGAGAGGCTCCGCCTGATCAGCCTCGAGGTGCGATCCAAGATCCAGATTAGCGAGAAGGAGGCGCGGGATTATTATGCCGCGAACCCTGACGCATTCCAGATCGATGAATCGTTCCACGTGCGGCAGATATTCTTCAAGCTTGATTCCCAGGCTTCGGAAGCGGAACGGAAGCGTGTTGCCGCCACCGCAGAGAAGGTCCTTGCCGAGGCGCGGGGAGGGGCAGATTTTGCAACACTGGCCCGGAAGTATTCCCAGGATTCCTCGGCCGGCGAGGGGGGGGACTTGGGGTTCCTGAAGAAGGGGGATATCCTGCCGGAGATCGAAGCCACCCTGACAGGCATGAAGAACGGGGATATCAGTGCTTTGATCCGGACCCCGGTCGGGATCCATATCATGAAACTCGAAGAACACCGCCAGGGAAAACGCCAGACCTTTGAGTCGGCAAAACCCGACATCGAGGATATCCTCTACAAGAAGAAATCGGAAGAACGCTTCAATCAGTGGCTTGCGGACCTCCGCAAGAATGCTTCGATTGAAATCAGATGAAAAAACGGCTGCCGGCCAACTGCCACCGGCAGCCGTTTTTTCATCTGATTGCCTCATATCCCTGTTTCCCTCAATTCCTCAATCAACTTCTTCTGTGCCGCGGTCAGGTGAACGGGAACCCGCACTCCTATCCGTACGTAGAGGTCCCCCTTCGACGCCTTTCCCATGTGGGGGAAGCCGTATCCCTTCAGTCGAATCTTGGTTCCGGGTTGTATCCCTGCGGGAACCTTGACCCGTTTGTTTCCCTCTAGGGTCGGAACCTCCAGAGACGTCCCCAGGGATGCCTCGCAGAATGATATTTCCCGCTCAACGATGATATCGTCGCCCTCGCGGGTAAAGATCGGGTCGGTTCCCACCTTGATCGTAAGGTACAGGTCGCCCGGGGGACCCCCCTGGAGACCTTGCTCACCCTTCCCCTGAACTCGAAGTTTCGCGTCGTTTTCGATTCCCGGGGGGATCTTTACCGACAGTTCTTCCCGTTCTCCGTTACGCAGGAAGGTAACCCTCTTCTCCGCACCCTGGGCAGCTTCCCGGAAGGTGATGGGAAGTTCCATGGTATAGTCGCTTCCCCGCTGCTTTCGGGGACGGTACCTCCCTCCAGTCTGAAAACCGCCCCCGAAGATACGGGAGAAAATGTCCTCTGCTCCGACGCCGGTTCCCTGGAAGATATCGCCGAAATCGAATCCTCGGAAGATGTCCTCCTGGGAGTATCGCTGGTGGAAGTCGGTGGAGCCAAACTGGTCGTACTGTGCCTTCTTCTGGGGGTCCGACAGCACCGCATACGCCTCGCTTATCTCCTTGAACCTTTCTTCCGCGTCCTTGTTGCCGGGATTCTTGTCCGGATGATATTTCAGCGCCAGCTTGCGGTACGCCTTCTTGATGTCATCGGGAGAAGCCTCTTTTTTCACGCCGAGAACCTGGTAGTAATCCTTCGCTGCCATGGGCATGCATTCCTTTCTCACAGTGGCATGAACCGAATGTAATCCCTGTTGCAGTTCCTGTCAACTCCGCAGGCCCTCTCCTGTTGCAGTCCTTTTCTCCTTGACAGAGGTACCGCGGGGTTTGCTATGGTGACCCTGCGGGAGTACCCCGCCGGCCGGGAGCCGTCTGTCCGGCGGAAGCCGTGAACGGAGGATGCATCAATGAAAAAGGCAGTTATTATCGGAGGCGGAATCTCTGGGCTTGCTACTGCCTTCTTCCTGCGGAAAAAGGCGGAGGAAGCGAACAAGAATCTCCGGATTACTCTTCTTGAGAAGGAAGACAGGCCGGGAGGCAAGATCCGGAGCATCAAAGCTGACGGGTATCTCTGCGAATGGGGCCCCAACGGCTTTCTGGACAGCAAACCCCAGACCCTGGACCTGTGCGATGCCCTGGGTATTCGGGACCTTTTGCTGCGAAGCAGCGACACTGCCCGGAAACGATTCATCTTTTCCGGTGGAACGCTCCACCGTCTCCCGGAGAGCGCACGGTCATTTTTTACCTCCCGGCTCATCTCCTGGCCGGGAAAACTGCGCCTCTCCCTGGAACCCTTCGCGCCCGGTCCTCCGCGGGGGGTCGAC
Organism: Geobacteraceae bacterium; assembly: GCA_012797715.1. Classification (GTDB taxonomy): domain Bacteria; phylum Desulfobacterota; class Desulfuromonadia; order Geobacterales; family Geobacteraceae; genus RPRC01. The sequence continues at coordinate 5,532 of JAAZOO010000174.1, forward strand.
GAAACGCTCGCCGCCTTCGGCCGGCGCAGGCTCGGGAAAGAGGCCCTGCGGAAACTCATCGCACCCATGGTTTCCGGGATATTCGCCGGTGATCCGGAGACCATGTCCCTCAAGTCGTGCTTTCCCCGTATCGCGGAACTGGAGAGGGATTACGGCGGTCTGATCCTGGCCATGCTGCGTTTGGCGAAAAAGAAACGGCGGGAAAGGGCGGAGGGGAAGGTCGTCTCGAGCCCCTCGGGGCCGGGCGGTGTTCTTACTTCCTTCCGGAACGGCATCCAGGAGCTGACGGACTTTCTTGCAGCCAGTCTTGACAGCGATACGGTGGTGCTCGGGGAGGCCGCTGTGGCGATTTGTTCGGGAAAAACGCTCCCCTACCGGGTTCACACCGAGGCGGGAGACCATGATGCGGATCTGGTGATTGTGGCTGCTCCTTCCTTTGCGGCGGCAGGCCTTCTGGAGGAGTATGACCGGGGGATTGCGGACATCCTGCGGGAGATCCCGTACGCATCCATGACCGTGGTCTGCTTCGGCTATGAACGGGATGCGGTAGAGCACGACCTGGACGGTTTCGGGTACCTGATTCCCAGGGAAGAGGGGCTGCATACGCTGGGGACCCTGTGGGACTCCAGTATCTTCCACAATCGGGCGCCGGAGGGTCATGTGCTTCTTCGCAGCATGCTGGGCGGGGCCTGCTTTCCCGAATATCTGGAGCTGCCGGATAAAGAGATTGTGAGACGGGTGCAGAGCGATTTGGCAACCACCATGGGAATCAAGGAACCGCCGGCATTCGTCCGCGTCTTCCGCCATGAAAGGGCGATTCCCCAGTACACTGTCGGACACGGTGACAGGCTGCGGGCGTTGGAGGAAAGGCTGGCGGTCCGTCCGGGGCTGATTGTGACCGGGAATTCCTACCGCGGCGTCGGTCTGAACGACTGCGTGGCCGCGGCGGACCGGGCAGCGGAGCAAGGGGTGCGCTACCTTCTGGGGAGGTGAAGGGGGCGGTCGGGCCTCCCGCCTTGAAACCGCCTGCCGGCGGTATGGTGGGCGAACTTGCATCGCTGGTTCCGAAGCGAACCTGTTTCTGCGGATGCAGCTTCCTGAAGGTGGTCCGGGACGGGGCCGTCAAGGGTATTGCGTGCGAAAGACATACTTCCACGCTGCGCTGGAGGAACGTGTCCTGCAGGATATCCGCTGCCCGTGGAGACCACACCCTTCACATTCCTGAGCCCCCGCCAAACCCCTGCACCCCACCCGATTCCGCACAATCGGCCTGGCCGTATCCGTTCCAAAAGGTTGGGACTTGAAATTACTTCTTGACAGTACGGGAGATTTTGGGGTAACAGAATGAACATTCATTCCGAATCTTGAGGTGCATCATGACCAAGCAGGACAAGCGGCACGACATACTGCGCGCTGCCCTGGAGTTGTTTGCCGAACAGGGTTTCCACGGCGCGCCCATGGCCCTTATCGCAGAACGGGCCGGGGTGGGTGCCGGGACCATCTACCGCTATTTTGAGAACAGGGATATCCTCATCAGGGATCTGTTCAACGAACTGGAAGAGGATATTCTTCCCTTCATCATGGACGGCTACAGCGATAAGGCCCCGTTCCGGGCGCGATTCATTCATCTCGGCTCGAGGCTTCTCCGCTACTTCATTCAGAATCCCCTCCATTTCCGCTACCTGGAGCAGTTTCATAACTCGCCCTTCGGTGTCGCCCACCGGCGTGACAAGATCCTCGGCAATGAAGGGAAGAACACCGTCTTCAAGGAACTGTTCGAGCAGGGGGCGGAGCAGCAGGTTCTCAAGGACCTTCCCCTTCCCATGCTGATTGCCCTTGCATTCGGGCCTCTGCTGGCGGTGGCGAGGGACCACATTCTGGGATTTTTCCATCTGGATGAAGACTTGGTTCTGAAGACCATTGAGGCTTGCTGGGACACGGTGAAGAGGTAACCAGCCGGAACACGGAATGAGTGTTCATTCCGAAAAAATCTTTCAGTGGTATCTGTATGCATGGTATTAGCGGTATCAGACTGAGTATCGCACTTGGCTGCCTGGTGGTTTCTCTTTCTGCAAGCGGATGCGGGAAAAAGCCGGCCACGGCTTCCCCGAAAGGCGGCCCCCCCGAGGTCGGGGTGATAGTGGTGCAACCCCAGAGGGTGACATTGACCACGGAACTGCCGGGACGGACTTCGGCCCATCTGGTTGCCGAAGTGCGGCCCCAGGTGGGA
>JAAZOO010000175.1 GCA_012797715.1 Geobacteraceae bacterium
AAAAACCGAAGGCATCCCGCAGCTTGTTCGCCAGGAATCGCTCGTAGGATTCCTCGATCCCCTCCGGACAGTTGGTGAATACCGCAAACGCCGGCGGGCGCGTCCCCACCTGGGTCGTATAGTAAAACTTGACACGCCGTCCCTGATAGAGCGGATGGTGGTGGGAGGCGATCGCCTCCTTGAAGACACGGTTCAGATCCGCGGTCGTGACCCGCCGTGTATACTGGGCCATGACCGACTCGACAGCCTCCATGATCTTGCCCGTGCGCTGTCCCGACAGGGCGGAGACGAAAAGTATCGGCGCGTAGGAAAGATACTTCAGGTCGGTACGGATGCGGTCCACGAATCTTCCGACAGTGGAATTGTCCTTTTTGAGCAGATCCCACTTATTGACCACGATGATGCACCCCCGCCCCGCTTCACAGGCGTATCCGGCGATTCGCGCGTCCTGCTCGGTGACCCCCTCCTCAGCGTTGAGAACAATGAGGGCCACATCGGCGCGATCGATGCTCCGCAGGGCATCCACGGCGCTGTATTTTTCCACCTTCAGGCTTATCTTCCCTTTGCGCCGTATCCCGGCGGTGTCGATGAGAAGATAGCGCTTCCTGTTGCAAGTGAAATAGCTGTCCACGGAATCGCGCGTTGTTCCGGGTACTGGGTTTGCAACAACCCGTTCGAAGCCGAGGAGACGATTCACCAGGGATGATTTTCCCACGTTGGGCCGTCCGACAACCGCAATGCGCGTGACGTCCTCATCCACAACGTCCCTGCCCGCCCGGGGAAAGGCCGCTATCACCTCATCCATCAGGTCGCGAATCCCGCGGTTATGTTCCGCAGAAACGGTAAAGAATCGATCCACGCCCAAGGCGTAGAAATCGCCGATCCCGGCCTCCTGCTTCTCGCCCTCCACCTTGTTGAGGAGGTAGAAAACCGGCTTTTCCACCCGGCGCAGCATCTCCACCACTTCCTGGTCCGCCGGTGTCAGGCCTTCCCGTGCATCCATGACAAACAGGATGACGTCCGCCTCCTCCATGGCCAGCGTCGACTGCTCCCGCATCTGCTGCAACAGGCGGTCCTCGCTCGCCGGCTCGAATCCCCCGGTATCAATCAGGGTAAAAGGGACATCGAAACGGTCCACCAGGCCGTAGTTCCGATCCCGGGTAACTCCGGGCATGTCGTCGACGATAGCCTTGCGGCGTCCGATCAGCCGGTTGAAAAGAGTCGATTTGCCCACATTGGGGCGCCCAACAATAGCAACGACGGGTCTCATTCGTATCCAAACTCCTTCAGCATGCGGCGGTCGTCCCGCCAGTCCCTGCTTACCCTTACAAACAGTTCCAGGTATACCTTCGTATCCAGCAGCCTTTCCACATCCTTCCGCGCAAGGGTGCCGATACGCTTCAGCATCTCGCCCCTCCTGCCGATGAGGATCCCCTTCTGTGAATCCTTTTCAACAATGATGGTGGCAGAAATGGAGACAAGGCCCTTTTCAGGCCGCTCGGTGAAACTGTCTACGACAACGGCGGTGGAAAAGGGAACCTCATCCCGTGTCAGACGGAAGACCTTTTCCCGGATCATCTCTGCCACGACAAAACGCTCGGGGAGATCGGTAAGGATATCGTCCGGGAAATAGGCGACCCCTTCCGGGAGCAGTTCCGATACCAGTTTCACCAGCAGTTCGACCCCATCCCCGGTTGCCGCGGATATGGGAACGATCTCGCGGAAAGGAAAGAGCGCGGCATGGGACGCTATTCCCTCCAGAAGGGTTTCCTTGCGCACCAGGTCGATCTTGTTCACCACCAGAAGTACCGGGACACCGATACCGCCCAGTACGTCAAGGAGAAGATCGTCCCTGCCGCGGGCAAGGCTTTCGGCCTCGACCAGGAGAAGGATCACATCCACCCCCCGTACCGAAGAAAGGGCCTCCTCCAGCATGTAGCGATTGAGACGGGAACGGGCCGGGTGGATACCCGGCGTGTCGATGAAAACGATCTGGGCTCCCGGAAGATTATGAATTCCCCGGACACGATTGCGGGTCGTCTGCGGCTTGTCCGAGGTTATGACTATCTTTTCCCCCAGAATTCGGTTGAGAAGCGTCGACTTTCCCACATTCGGGCGTCCGATGATGGCGACGAAACCGGAACGGAACGGCGTTTCAGACATGTATCGCATCCTCCAATGTGTAGTGCAGGTCGGACAAGATATCTGCGGTACGGACAACGGCATCCCCTTCCACGGCGATTTTCGTGGGAGAGAGGAGGCCATCGGGGCGAACAGAGGCAATTCGCACTCCACGCTGTGCAAGACGCCGCATGTTCGATCTGCCTTGGCCGATCACGTCGGAAATCCGTGACGGGGCGCACCGGAGAGATAGGGGAGCCGCATCCGGTTCCCCCTCAGAAAGGAGACGAAGCAAAAGGTCGAAGAAGATCTCCGACTCCACCAATTGCCGGAAAGCGGGATGAAAGGGTCCGGCAACGACGGTTCCCTCCCTTTCCAGTTCCCTGGTCGGCTGGAGTCCCATGCGGATTACCGGAATTCCCGCGACAAAGGAGCGATGCAGCATCACCTTGCACAGGGAAACCGCAGCAGACAGTGAAAGCGGGCGGTACGTCCCCTCCGCGAAGCTCCGGGCCAGGGCGGTTCCTTCGATAGCAACCGCCGGATAGATACGGAGAAAGTC
>JAAZOO010000176.1 GCA_012797715.1 Geobacteraceae bacterium
CCGGAGCCGCTCTCCTCGAGAAGGGCGTCACAGCGGTAAAAGCCCCACCCGGACCAGCCGGAAAGCACGACCCGTGAATCGGATTTTTTCCCGGTGGAACGGGCGGGGAGCCCCCCGCCGAGCACTTCCACCGTGACGCTGTTGCCGTCGATGCGCGTTATCTCCCCATTGCTCTCCCGAAGCATCGTCCCTGACAGGCGGACTCCCACCTTCACCTGCTGGCCGACCTTGTAAAATTGGTTGTAGGCACTCTTGTGCTTTGCCATTCCCCTCATTCCCTCCAGCGGAAATTCACGCGCCCTGGGTCGCAGGTGTCCGCGGTACTCCGGCAACGCGGTGCGAAAGCGCCGGAAAACGAGCTAAAGACTGTATCACGGAACTCGCGCCGCAGACAAATGAAAATCAGGGATGCGCGGAAAAGAGGGAGAGTCGGAAGCCGGTCGTTTCCGGTTCAAAATATTGACACTCTGTTCATGGTGGTAAAAAAATATAATAATATCATTTGTTTATGGTGTCATGGCATGAGGCATGTTTATTGCTCGATACTGGCGAGGACGTGAGTTCTCGTGAGCCTGGTCAAAAACGCCGCATGGTGCGAGGCGAAAAGACGCTACGCACGCAACGTCGCAAAGGGCGCAAAGGAAATACACGATACGGGGTACGGATGAAGGAACTGCTTGACACATATGCACGGGAGATTGCGCGCGACACTGGGGATCCCGACCCGTATCTCCGTCTGGGCGACCTCCTCCACGGTATGGAGCGCTTCGATGACGCCGTGGCCGTGTACGACAGGCTTCTTGCGCTGATGCCCGAATGCGGCCCGGCCCATCATAATCGCGGCAATGCGCTGCTTGAGATGGGGCGATGGGAGGATGCGATCCGCAGCTACCGGAGTGCTTTGGCCCTCATGCCCCGGTTCGCCGAGGCATATGTCACCATGGCAACGGCGCTGCAGGCTCTGGGAAAACCCTACGAGGCGATGGCCAGCTGCCATCGCGCCCTCGCCATCGACCCGGAGTGCGCGGAAGCCCACTGGAACCTGGCGCTTGCACTCCTCCAGACAGGGGAGTACCGGCAGGGGTGGGAAGAGTTCGAGTGGCGCTGGAAGAAACGGGGCTACCCCTCCACGGTCAGGAATTTTCCCCAGCCGGAATGGGACGGCTCCCCTCTCTCCGGAAAGACCATTCTGATTCATTGCGAGCAGGCATTCGGCGACAGTATCCAGTTTGCCCGATTCCTGCCGCTGGTTGCCCAGAGGGGCGGCAGGGTGGTGGTGGAGTGCCCGGCCCCGCTGAAGGGGTTGCTGGAGGAAGTGAAGGGGGTGGGCGCGGTCGTTGCTTCCGGCGGTGAAATCCCCCCCTTTGATCTGCACCTTCCCCTCATGAGCCTGGCGCGGGTCTTCAGCGAGCGGGTCGATTACCTTCCCCGGACAGTGCCCTACCTCTATCCCTCGCTTGAGAAACTGGCGGAATGGTCAGCGGGGTTCACGGACAGCCGTGCATTCAGGGTCGGGATCGTGTGGGAGGGGAGGAGGAAGCCCGACCCCAACCGGACCTGTCCGTTCCCCTGTCTCGCACCCCTCACGGACCTGCCCGGAGTGACGTTCTACTCCCTCCAGATACGGGAAAAAGGAGCGAAATGCGAGTCCCTGGAGGGTGGCCCGAAACTGGTTGACCTTACTCCCGGCATACGGGATTTCAGCGACACGGCGGCCCTTATCGCATACCTGGACCTGGTGATAAGCATTGATACCGGAGTGGCCCATCTTGCCGGGGCCCTGGGGAAGGAGACCTGGGTGATGCTTCCCCATGCCGCGGACTGGCGCTGGATGCTGGACCGTGACGACTCTCCTTGGTATCCGACCGCACGGCTGTTCCGCCAGGACCGTCCCGGGGAGTGGAGCGGTGTCGCGTCAGGAATCCGGCAAGCCCTGGAAGCACGGCTCGCCCGGTTTCAGGGTGAGGCCGGACGCTATTCCAGGGGGCTGGAGGCAAGCTATGCCGAGGGGCTCTCCCTGCTCCGGCAAGGCATGGCGGGGGCCGCGGCGGATCCCCTGCGTCGTGCCCTGCTGGAGAATCCCCGCGTTCCCGAGGTGTTCAACGCCCTGGGAGTGTGCGCCCGGGACCTGGGCAAAGGAGAGGCGGGAGCCTCCCTGTTCCGGCAGGCCGTTAAGCTGGATGCCGGCTACGCCGACGGACATATCAACCTGGGAAATGCGCTGTACGGCGCTGACCGCATCGAGGAGGCAATGGGCCACTACCGCAGGGCACTGGCCATCTCTCCGGCAGACATCCGGGCTCACCAGAATCTGGGGGTTGCCCTCCAGGCCCTGGGCAGGGTAGCGGAGGCGGGCGCATCCTTTGAAACGGCATTGAGACTCCGCCCCGACTATGCCACGGCGCGCTGGAACCGCGCCATGCTGAAACTCCTCACCGGCAACCTGCGGGATGGATTCCTGGATTTCGAGGCGCGCTTCGAGAAGAGCGATCCGGTCCCGCTCCGCCATGCCGGGATTCCCCTCTGGGATGGAGAGCCCTTCTATGGGAAAACCCTTCTGGTGCATGCCGAGCAGGGGTTCGGCGACACCTTCCAGTTTGTCCGCTACCTGCACCTCGTGGCAAAACGGGGAAGGGATGTCGTCTTCGAGTGCCAGCATGAATCGCTCCGGGAGCTTCTGGCAGGATCCTTTCCCGCCGTGAGAATCGCGGTCCGCGGCGAGCCGCTGTCCGGGATCGCATGGCAGATCCCTTTGATGAGCCTTCCCAGGGTGTTCGGGACAACCCTCGATACCATTCCAGCCACCATCCCCTACCTCGTGCCGTGCCCACAACGAGTCGAGAAATGGAAAAACCGGCTGCACGGGAGCACCGGCTTCCGCATCGGCCTGGTATGGGCGGGGCGGTCGAAGCCCGACCCGAAGCGTTCGGCTTCCCTTCAGGCGCTGGCCCCGCTTGCCGCCGTTCCGGGCGCGGTCTTGTACAGCCTTCAGGTGGGAGAGGGGGCAGAGCACCTGAAAAACCCGCCGCCAGG
>JAAZOO010000177.1 GCA_012797715.1 Geobacteraceae bacterium
CGCAATGGGGGGTACGCATTGCATGCAGGTATTTGACTCATGGTCGGCATCGACATCGAAAAAATCCTTCACCTCTCCCCGTCCCCTGCCTACGTGGTGGACCTGGGGCGGCTGCGCCACAACCTGGCCGTCCTGGACGAGGTCCAGAAGCGGAGCGGGGCGAAGATCCTGATGGCGCTCAAGGCGTTTTCCATGTGGAGCGTGTTTCCACTCATCCGGGAGACCCTGCACGGGGTCTGCGCCAGTTCACCGTGGGAGGCAAGGCTTGGCCGCGAGGAGTTCGGCCGCGAGGTGCACAGTTTCGCCGCCGCCTTCAAGGAGAGCGACGTCACGGAGTTGCTGCGGATCTCCAACCACCTGGTGTTCAACTCGTTCAACCAACTGGAGCGGTTCCGTCCCCTGTGGGAGAAAGAGCGCGGCCGGGTGTCCATCGGGCTCAGGGTGAACCCGGAGCACTCCGAGGGGCATACGCCCATCTACGATCCGTGCGCCCCCAAGTCCCGTTTGGGTATCCGTAGGGCCGAGTTCGACGGCCGCTCCCTGGAGGGGGTGGAGGGGCTCCATTTCCACACCCTGTGCGAGCAGCTGTTCGAGCCGCTGGCGCGGACCGCGACAGTCTTCGAGGAGAAATTCGGCGAATTCCTGCCCCGGATGAAGTGGCTGAATCTCGGCGGCGGCCACCACATCACCCGCGAGGGGTACGACATCGACGCACTGGTGGAGTTAATCCGCCATTTCAAGGGGAAGTACGGGGTGGAGGTCTACCTGGAGCCGGGCGAGGCCGTCGCCATCGGCACCGGCATCCTGGTGAGCGAGGTGCTGGACGTGGTCCGGAACGATATGGAGATCGCCATCCTGGACGTGTCCGCCACCTGTCACATGCCTGACATCCTGGAGATGCCTTACCGGCCCGGCATCAAGGGGGGCTTCGACGCCGGTGACAAGGCACATACGTACCGCCTGGCCGGCCCTTCCTGCCTGGCAGGGGACGTGATCGGCGACTGGTCCTTCGAGCGTCCGCTGGCGCCGGGAGACCGGCTGGCGTTCCTGGACATGGCCCACTACACCATGGTCAAGACCACCTTCTTCAACGGCATCCGGCACCCGCACATCTGCACCTTTGAGCCGGAAACCGGGGAATTGAAGGTGGTCAGGAGCTTCGGCTACGAGGATTTCAGGAGCAGGTTGTCGTAAAATTTAACATCAACTCAACAGAGGTTTGCGAAATGCCCATGGAACGCTGGTCCATTCACGAATCCGCCAGGATCTACAACATCGACAACTGGGGCGCCGAGCTCTTCTCCATCAACAAGAAGGGGAACATCTGCGTCCATCCGTCCCCCAACTCCAAGCATTCCATTGACCTCAAGGCCCTGGTGGACGACCTGATCAAACGGAAGATCAAGCCTCCCATACTGCTTCGGTTCATGAACATCCTGGAGGGACGCATCGCCAGCATCAACCGGGTATTCAAGAACGCCATCCAGGAGAACAATTACCCGGCCAAGTACCAGACCTTTTACCCAATCAAAGTGAACCAGCAGCGGCAGGTGGTGGAAGCCATCGCCAAGTTCGGCAAGAAATACGAGATTGGCCTGGAGGTGGGTTCGAAACCGGAACTGGTCGCCGCCATCTCCCTCTCCACCGGCAACGGGCTTCCAATCATCTGCAACGGCTACAAGGACACCGACTTCATCGAGACCATCCTCTATGCCACCAAGATCGGCTACGATATCACCATTGTCGTCGAAAAGCTGTTCGAGCTGGAGAAGATCATGGGACTGGTGAAGCGGACCGGCATCACGCCGAAGCTCGGCATCCGCGTCAAGCTCTCCTCCAAGGGGACCGGCAAATGGGCCACTTCAGGCGGCGAGGACGCCAAGTTCGGGCTGAGGATATCCGAACTCATCGCGGCCATCGAGATCCTCAAGGAAAACGAACTCCTGGACAGCCTGGGACTTCTCCACTTCCACATCGGCAGCCAGATCACCAAGATCGACAAGATCAAGAACGCCCTCATCGAGGGGACCCGCATCTACGCTGAGATGAAGAAGCTGGGGGTCAACCTCCGCTACCTGGACATCGGCGGCGGCCTGGGGGTCGACTACGACGGCTCCAAATCCAGCTATTTCTCCAGCGTCAACTATTCGATTGATGAATACGCCAACGACGTCGTCTACCAGATCAAGAACATCTGCGACGAGGCCGGTGTGGATTGCCCCAATATCATCTCCGAATCGGGGCGCGCCACGGTCGCCCACTACTCGGTGCTGGTCACCAACGTGCTGGACACCAACACCCAGCACCTGATCCCGGAATTCGAGTCCATGATTGGCCAGCAGGAAAAGCTGTCACCCACGGTCCGAAAGCTGGTGGACATTTACCAGAGCCTGGATCGCCACTCTTTGCGGGAGGATTACCACGACACCATCCAGCTCATCCAGGAGGCGGTCAGCCTGTTCAATCTGGGCTACCTGAACCTGAATGACCGGGCCGTGGCCGAATTGATCTGCTCCAAGATCATCAGGAAGATCAACGGTATCGTGGAAAAGATGAAGCCCATTCCCGAGGAGCTGCAGAATTTCCAGCTGAGCCTCAGGCAGACCTACTTCGCCAATTTCTCCCTGTTCCAGTCGGTGCCCGACTCCTGGGCCATCGACCAGCTGTTTCCGATTGTCCCCATCCAGCGCCTGAACCAGAAGCCGGACGTGATCGCCTCCATCGCCGACATCACCTGCGATTCCGACGGCGAAATCACCAGCTTCGTGGGTGAGAACGGCCGGACCAAGTTTCTTCCCCTCCACAAGATCCGGGGCGGCGAGGACTACTTCATCGGGTTCTTCCTCATCGGCGCCTACCAGGAGATCCTGGGGGACATGCACAACCTGTTCGGCGACACCAACGCCGTGCACATCACCTTCAACAAGAAGACCGGCTACATGATCGATACGGTCATCAACGGCGACGCCTGCTGGGAGAGCCTCAAGTACGTGCAGTACAAGGGGCCGGAGATCCTGAAGCGGGTCCGGGAGCACCTGGAAAAGGGGGTGTCCCAGCGCAAGGTCTCCATCGAGGAGACCAGCCATTTCATCGAGCTCCTGGACCGGACCCTGCTGGGGTACACCTACCTGGGAGAGTAGCCGCCAGGGATTGACTGTCGAAATGAGCAGGGAAAGCCCTCCATGTTCCAGAAAGAAGATGCGGGGGCTTTCTGTTGCCGAACCGGAACGCGGTCTTCCCCTGTTCTTCTGGGATCGTGGTTTTATCGTTGACGAACCAGTTTTTGCCGGTATAGGTACTCGTAGACAGGGTATCCACTAGAGCCTCTGAACCTCATGGATAGTCAGGCAGGGGTGAGCAACAGGTATGAGCGTTCGTTTGCTGTGCATCATTCTTCTGGCGGGATCCGCCATCGGCTCTCTTGTCCTTGCATGGGTCGGCTGGGGAAGACGGCGTTCCGTGCCGGCAGCGTCGGCTTTTACGGGCCTCATGGTAACGGTTGCCCTCTACACCGGCGGTTATGCCCTTGAGCTCTCGGGGGATACGGTTTCCGAAATGCTTGTCGGGTCCAGGATTGAATACCTGGGCATTTCTTTCCTGCCGGCGTTCTGGTTCTTCCTGGCGCTCCGCTTCTCCTGTCCGTCAGTCACGATTCCCCGCGCCATCACAACAGTGCTGTTTGCAATGGCGACTCTCACCGTTCTCGTCTTCCTTACCAACGGAATGCACCACCTCCATTACCGTACCATCGGCATTCATACGGACGGCCCCTTTCCGATCCTTTCCTTTACCAGAGGGATCTGGTACTGGCTTCATATCGCCTATTCGAACATTGCCATTCTCTGGGGAAACGCGCTGTTTCTCAGCATGATGCTCCGATCCGTGAAGCACTTCCGGACACAGTCGGCGCTCATGCTCGCAGGCTCTCTGGTCCCCTGGGCCGCACTCTTCATCCATTTGCTGGGAGTCGTTCCCTGGGGGATCGATCCGATACCCTTTGCCCTTGCGGCATCAGGTGTTCTCTACGCCTTTGGCCTGTTCCGTTTTCGCCTGTTCGACCTTGCTCCCCTGGCGAGGACCGTTCTTGTGGAAAACCTTAGAGATGCCGTGCTGGCCTTCAATCACGCCGGGCTTCTTGTCGACTTCAATCGCGCCGCCGTGCCGCTCCTTTCCCTGCCGCCTCAGACTGCCGTCGGCAGTACCCGTGAAGATGTCCTCGCGAAATCCCCCCGACTTCTGGCGGCTGTCCG
>JAAZOO010000178.1 GCA_012797715.1 Geobacteraceae bacterium
GGTATGATTGGCCAGCCCCACCACCTGTCCCTCGCGCAGGACACGCTCCACCGGGTTCTCCACCGTGAGTCGGGTTTCCTCGTTGACGATGTGAAAGACCTCGCCCAGCGGCACCCCCGCCGCCTCGGCCTCGCTCCAGCCGGTGAGCTGTTCCGCCACCCGGTTCATGCGCCGCACCCGGCCCTCGCCGTCGGTGGTGATGACCGCGTCGCCGATGCTGTACAGGGTGGTGCGGTACTCCTCCTGGGCCTCCCGCTGTTCCCTCTCCGACCGGTAAAGGTCAAGGTAGAGGGTCGCCTGGCGGCGGCGATAGGCGTATGCCAGGATGGCGGCCGTGAGCAGGATGAAACAGAGCGACAGGATGGACACGATACCGGCCCGGTAGCGCGCTTCGGCCAGGATCTCGTCCGCGTCCACCTTGGCCACCAGAAACCAGGGGGATCCCGGTATGGGGCGCAGATCCGCCACGACCTCCACCCCCCGGTAGTCTTTCCCGAGGAAAAGGCCTCTCGCACCCAGCACGGCCCGGGCCGCCGGCAGGTCGGTGCGGGAGAGGGGAAAGCGGAGAGACAGCTCCGTGCCGGACCGGTGGCGCAGTTCGTTCAGATAGAGGACATGATCCCCCTCTCTCCGGACCAGAAGGGACTCGGCGCTTTTGCTGGGAATCGGCCATCTTTGAATGAGAGGGAAGAGAAAGGACGAGGCGTCGCTCCTCAGGACCAGCAGGGCCGCCACCCCCCCGGCCATGTCCCGGACCGGAGCCACCGCGTCGATGTGCACCCGGCCTTGGGGGCAGCGGTAGAAGTCGGAAAGGAGCGCCCCCCCTCCGGCAACCGCCGCTGAAACGGCGCGCCTGAGGTCAGGACCGACGGGATCCGGCTGGTCACTGGCGGCAAGGAGAACATCTCCCCTTGGGGACAGAAGAAGGGCATCTCTGTAGCCTCCGGAAAGCTCCAGTCTCAGGCGATCCCGCCACTCAGCCCGCCCGGCGTCCGGCCAGCCGGAGCGCCGCCACGCTTCCACCGCCCGTCTGAAGAAGGGGCTCTCCGCCGGCCTGCGGACAGCATCCAGCCGCGCCGTGCGCCACTGGCGGATCTGGTCCGCCTTCAACTCCGCAATGGCCGCTATTTCCTGGTACTGGTCATGACGGATGCGCTCCGCCTCGGCACGGTAGTACCCATAACCGCAGGCCAGAATGGCAAGGGTGATCCCGAAAAAAAGCGCCGCCGAGGTTTTCAGGCTGAGGTGCAGGTGCCGCCGTGCTTCCGTCATTGGGTCCCTCCCGCCAACAGGATTCGCGTGTTGGTTGCCCTGAAATTATGCAAGTTGAGTGCCGTTTTCAGGAAACACCGGACCCGCGACGGCTCCCGCCCAAAAACCGTCACGCCCGGTCTCCCCCCGTTCCGCAGCGCCATTCTGGCGAGGGGATAGAGGAGCCGCTTGCCGAGGGATCGTTGTAGTGCTTTCTCAGGAACGCGCAGGGGTCGGTGGAGGCCAGCCTGCGGGCCAGATAGCGGTAGCCGGCCGCGCCGAATTGTTCGATGATGCAACGGTTCAGCAGGGAGGTCCCCAGCATCGGCCCGAGCTCCCGTTTCCAGAGCCGGTCGTAGTCGGAACCCTCCATGATGCTCCTGTCGGCAGGCGTGCCAAGACAGTGCAAACAATAGCAGAAAACAGACCTGCCGCAAGCAGAGAAGGTTGCCGAAAGAGCCTGTTGCGCTACAATCAGCCATACCACGTATGGGAGGTACTCCCCATGAGCCCTGAAGATCCCCACGACCGAACATTCACCCTGCTGGCACCCCTTTCCGGGCCGCTCATGCCCATTGAACAGGTGCCGGACCCGGTCTTTGCCCGGAAGATGGTGGGAGACGGCATCTCCGTCGACCCGCTGGACCAGACCCTGCTGGCTCCCTGTTCCGGAAAGATTCTGAATCTGCACCAGGCCGGCCACGCGGTCACAATCCTCACCCCGCAGGGGATACAGGTGCTGCTGCATATCGGCCTGGATACGGTCGCCATGAAGGGAAAGGGGTTCAAGCCGCTGGTGACCGCCGGACAGGCGATCACCACGGGCACCCCGCTCATCGAGTTCGATGCAGACCTGATAGCCCTGCGCGCCAAGAGCCTGCTGACCCAGATAGTAATCACCAACACGGAACTGGCCACGGATATCATCCCCTGCCGAGGCATGGTAACGGCGGGCAAGGACCCGATTCTCTCCTATACCCTTGTCTCAGCCGCGGATGAGCGGCCTGCTTCAGAAGCAGGCATCACCGCCACCTCCGAGGCGATCCTGATCCCCAACCCAACCGGCCTGCACGCCCGCCCGGCCGCAGTGCTGGCAAACCTCGCCAAGAAATTCTCCTCCGAAATCCAGCTGGTAAAGGGAGACCGGCAGGCCAATGCCAAGAGCCTGGTGGCATTGATGGCCCTGGAGGTTGGGCATAACGACAAGGTGACCCTGACCGCACGCGGCCCTGATGCCCGGGATGCGGTGGACAGCCTGGGCACGCAGCTGCGGCAGGGCCTGGGAGACGAGGGCTGCAGCCCGGCGCCTGCGCCGGCCAGTGTTGTGTTGTCGGCCGACGCCGCTCCCGCGCCACGCCCTGTTGTTGCCGATCCCGATCTTTTCAGCGGCGTGGCCGCTGCTCCCGGCCTTGCGGTGGGAGCTGTCTTCCAGGTACGCCATGCCTCGATGGTGATTGACGATACCGACAGCGATGATCCGCAGCAGGAGCGGAGCAGGCTGGAACAGGCACTGGCCCAGGCCCATGTGCAGCTGGATGCCCTGCGGACCAGCCTCCATGCCCAACGGGCCGCAGACAAGGCCGCCATCTTCGCGGCACATCAGGAAATGCTGGACGACCCGGACCTGCTGGAGATCGCCTGGTCTGCCCTGGCCAAGGGGAAGCGTGCCGATTTTGCCTGGCACCGGGCGTTTACCACTCATGCCGACCGTCTGGCAGGGCTGCGCAACGAACTGCTGGCCGGCCGTGCCAATGACCTGCGGGATGTGGGCAGGCGGGTGCTCACATTCCTGACCGGCGAAACGCCGGAGATTACTCCCCCCCCACCCGGATCGATCCTGGTGGCCGAAGAGCTGGCCCCTTCGGACGTTGCCGCCCTTGACCGGAATCTAGTGCGCGGTTTCTGCACCACCACGGGGGGTGCCACCTCCCATGTGGCCATCCTGGCCCGCTCGCTGGATATCCCGGCAGTGGCCGGTATTGATCCCCGTGCCCTTGAGCTGGAAGACGGCATTCAGGCCGTACTGGACGGCAGCAGCGGGACCCTGCGCCTGAACCCGTCACCCGAGCAGGTGGCTGGCATCCGCACTGCCCAGGAACAGCTTGCACAGCGTAAAAAGCAGGAACTGGAGGTGGCTGGTCAGCCGGCCGTCACCCTCGACAACCACCGGGTAGAGGTGGCGGCCAACATCGGCAGCCTGGCCGATGCCCGTGAGGTGCTTGGCCTGGGTGGCGAAGGGGTGGGGCTTCTGCGCTCAGAGTTTCTGTTCATGGAACGCGCGACAGCCCCGGATGAAGAGGAACAGTTCGAGACCTACCGCGGCATTGCCGAGGCGCTTTCCGGCCGTCCGGTGATCATCCGCACCCTGGATGTGGGAGGCGACAAGCCGCTCTCCTACCTGCCGATCCCGAAAGAGGACAATCCGTTCCTCGGTGAACGGGGCCTGCGGGTAGGCCTGGAGCGTCCCGAGATACTGCGCACGCAGTTGCGGGCCATCCTGCGGGCATCGGCATTCGGCACGGTACGGGTGATGTTTCCCATGGTGGGTCTGTTGTCGGAACTGCGGGATGCCCGCGCCATCCTGGAACAAGAGCGGGCGCGCCTGGGGGTAGCTCCCATTGAGGCGGGTATCATGGTGGAGATACCGGCGGCCGCACTCATGGCAGCCCGGTTCGCCCAGGAGGCGGACTTCTTCTCCATCGGAACCAACGACCTGACCCAGTA
>JAAZOO010000179.1 GCA_012797715.1 Geobacteraceae bacterium
AAACCGGGTCCCCCGCATCCATGTGTCTCTTCATGGATTTCGGCTGCACGTTTCTGTTTGTCTTATTACACGAAATTGTAGGACGAATACTTATCGTGTCAACAGAAATATGGGGAAGCCATCCTTGACTGCAGTGGAAGCATGCCGAACGGGATTTTTGTATTGACGTGAAAATACCGTTCGGTATATTTGTCACGGATACCCATGATTCATACCGGAGATTCCCGTGGGAAAAGCGGAAGAAACACGACAGGCGATTATCGAGAAAGCGGCGGTAATTTTTAATAAAAACGGCTATCAGCGGACATCCATGACAAAGCTGTGCGAGGCCCTGGGGCTCACCAAGGGGGCAATCTACGGGCACTTCTCCGACAAGGACGACCTGGCGGTGGAGGCCTTTCTCTACAGCGTGCGGTGTGTGTCCGAGAGGGTCCGGGAGCATCTCGAGCTCTGCGAAAGTGACGTGGGACGGCTGCGGGCATTCGCCCATGCCTTTCTTGATTTTTTTGAAGAGACCGTCCGGATCGGGGGCTGCCCGATACTGAACACCGCCGTCGATTCCGACGATGCTCATCCGCGACTGCACGAGGAGGTGCGCCGGGTCCTGAGAGCCTGGGAAGGACGACTTGTCGCCATGGTAAACGCCGGAAAGGAGAGGGGGGAACTCCGTCCTGACGCGGATGCCGAGTTGTTCGCTGCCAGCTTTATCGCACAGATCGAGGGCGGAATTCTCCTGGCTAAGACTATCGGCGATAAACGGTATCTGGAGCTTGCGGTGAACGGGATTAACCTCCTTATAGACAGGATGGAGAGCGGGCATTCCTGAAGGTAGGAGGATACGAGGAGGAGAGCATGGGACTCATCACAATTGACGAAGGCAAATGCACGCGGTGCGGTTTCTGCGCACGGGCCTGTCCTGCGGGAATCATTTCCATGGGGGATGGTTTTCCCGAAACCATTGAGAAGATCGAAAAGGGGTGCATCACCTGCGGCCACTGCGTTGCCGTCTGTCCGACCGCTGCGCTGAACCACAGCAGGATGATGCCCCAGGAGTGCGCGCAGCTCAGTCCCGGTTGGCGCCTGACGCCGTCACAGGTCGAACAGCTCATCAAGGGTCGCCGTTCCGTCAGGAATTTTCGAACCGAACCCATCGAAGCGCAGGTCATTGCCGATCTGCTGGAAATCGTGCGGTATGCGCCCACCGGCATGAATTCCCAGAACGTCTCGTGGAAGGCCGTCCTGGACGAGCAGGAGGTGCAGGCCCTGTCCCTGGCCGTTATCCAGTGGCTGGGCAGCGTGGGGGACGACTTTCCCTACAGCGTCAAGGGGATCCTGAAGGCGTTGGAGATGGGGCGCGACCCCATTCTGCGCAAGGCCCCGGCCCTGATGATCGCCCACGGCACCGCCGATGACCCCCTGTCGTTTGCCTCCGCGACCATCGCCCTTGCCACCCTGGACCTTGCCGCCCTCCCCTTCGGACTGGGCACGTGCTGGGCCGGATTCCTCACCATGGCGGCGGCCAGTTCCTGCGAAGTCGCGACCGCCCTGGGTCTTCCACCGGGTCACCGCATGTACGGGGGGATGATGATCGGCTACCCGGCATTCGAGTACGCCCGCATACCGACACGCAACCCGGCGCGGGTGACGTGGGGGTGAGCCTCCCCTCTCCCTCGCCCTTTCCCACGAGGGAGGCTACGTACTCCCCTTCCTTCGACGGGAGGGGTTGAGGTGGCCAAGTAACTACTATACAAGGAGCCGCACCACCATGACAGAACGGAGCTTGTACCGCTTCGACGGCGCCGCCCGCTACGTGCTGGACGAGGAACTGGCCAAGATCGTCAATGTTTCCATGGCCCTGGAGATGCCGCTCTTGCTCAAGGGCGAGCCGGGCACGGGCAAGACCATGCTGGCCCACGCCATTGCCGAGAGCCTGGAGATGCCGCTGCTGATCCTCAACGTCAAGTCGAGCATGAAGCTGGTGGATGCCCTCTACCACTACGATACCCTGACCCGCCTCAACGACAGCCGCTTCGGCGACTCGTCCCGCGATGTGAGCAACATCTCCGAGTACATCCGCATGGGCACGATTGGCCAGGCGTTCGTGGCCGACCGGCGGACCGTGCTCCTCATTGACGAGATTGACAAGGCCGACACGGACTTTCAGGACGACATGCTGGATGTGCTGGACCAGATGCAGTTCGACATCATGGAGATCGACCGGACCGTCACGGCCCGGTTCCGGCCGGTGGTGATCATCACCTCCAACGCCAAGAAGGACCTCTCCGACCCGTTCCTCGGCCGCTGCAATTTCCACCACATCGCCTTTCCCGAACCGGACATGATGCGCCGCATTATCGCGGTCCACTTCCCGGACCTGTCCGACGACCTTGCCCATGCCGCGGTCAACGCCTTCTACCGGCTGCGCCGGGTGGAAGGGGTGGAAAAGAAGCCGGCCACCCGTGAGCTCCTCAATTGGGTGCGCGCGCTCAGGGCGGACCCGGATTTCCGTGCCGAGGCCCTGGGCAGCGGGGCGCTCCCCTACCTGGGCGTGCTGTTCAAGAAGAGCAGCGACCTGGAGCGGGCTGCGGCGCACACGGCGGCCTGAAAGAGGGGGAAAGCACGCCCCATGTTCGTACCTTTCTTCTATGCGCTGCGGGATCGGGGGGTGCCGGTGACGCCCACCGCCTTCCTGCGCCTGCACAAGGCCCTGGCCCTGGGGCTGGTGGTTTCCCTGGACGACTTCTACACCGTTGCCCGCTCCATTCTGGTGAAGAGCGAGCGCGACTTCGACGTTTACGACAGGGTCTTTGCCGAGCTTTTCGCCGGCGCCGAGGCAGAGTCTCTGCAGGGAGTCACCATCGACGACACGGTGCGGGACCTGCTGGACCAGTGGCTGAAGGAGCCGGAGGAGGTCGCCAAGGCGCTCGGCATGGACGTGGAAACGCTCCGGAAAATGAGCGGCGAAGAACTGGTGCAGTATTTTCTCGACCGGCTGAAAGACCAGAAGGGGGAGCACCACGGCGGCAGAAAGTGGATCGGCACCGGCGGGATGTCTCCGGTGGGCCATTCAGGGAAGAGGCCCGGCGGCATGCGCATGGGCGGCGCATCGCGCAGCCGGTCGGCCATCAAGGTGGCCGGGGAGCGGCGCTACAAGGATTACTCCCGTTCCGCTCCCCTGACGCGGGGGCAGATGGGCGAAGCCCTGAAGCGGCTGCGCCATCTGGTGCCGGAAGGTCCGCGCGACATCGTGAGCGTGGACAAGACGGTGTACCACACCATGCGCAACGCCGGGGAGATCGAGATCATCTTCGACCGGCGCCTGGCCGACCGCCTCAAGATCCTCCTCCTTATGGACAACGGCGGCTGGTCCATGGACCCGTACGTGGAGACGGTCCGGACCCTGTTCCACTACGCCCGCTCCCAGTTCAAGGATCTTTCCATCCGCTACTTCCACAACACCGTGGCCGATCGGGTGTGGCTCGACCCGGAGCGGAGCAGGTGCCCGGAGTCGGTGGAGGACCTGGCCCGACGCGATCCGGAGACCCGCCTTATCTTCGTGGGTGACGCCAGCATGGCGCCGGAGGAACTGCTGGCCGTGGACGGCTCCATCCAGGTGGAGTACCGGCAGAAAGTGCCGAGCATCGAACGGCTCACAATGCTGGCGGCAACCTTCCGCCACGCTGCCTGGCTCAATCCCATGAGTGCATCCCTGTGGGACTACGGCGAGACCATCACCCATATCCGGAGAATCATTCCCATGTTCG
>JAAZOO010000180.1 GCA_012797715.1 Geobacteraceae bacterium
CCCGTACGGAAGTTTCGATCTCCAGGGAGTCGGGAAGCCGGATGTCGTCCTCGGGAAAATCGAGGCACGCCTCGATACAGGCCAGAGCCCTCAACACTCCATCCCTGACGCCGGCGATTTTCCCGGACAGGAGCCCTTCCCTCTGGTGCTGGGCCAAGGCCAGGGCCGCCTCCGTCTTGCCCCTGATGACCTCAATGACCGCTTCGGCCTGAAGGAGGTCGATCCTGCCGTTGAGAAAGGCGCGCTTGGTGAATTCGCCCGGTTCCGCCAGGCGCGCCCCGCATCGGAGAACCAGCTCGAGGACCTTGTGGACCATGAGGGAACCCCCATGGCACTGTATCTCGAGGACATCCTCCCGGGTATAGGACCGGGGAGCCTTCATGAGGACGATCATGACCTCGTCAAGGGGATCGCCGCTCTCCGGTTCGACGATCTCGCCATAATAAAAGCGGTGGCTCCGCAGGCCACCGCTCCCGTTTCGTCTGAATATCCGTTCGGCGATATGTTCCGCTTCGGCGCCGCTCAGCCGAACTATCCCGATGCCCCCCTCCCCGAGGGGGGTGCTGATGGCCGCTATTGTATCCTTCAGATACATACCGATTCCTGAGTATCGTTAATCTTTCAACGCGTGATTGATATACGCCTGCTGGGCAATGGTCAGGATGTTGTTCACCAGCCAGTAAATGACAAGTACCGACGGAAAATTAAGAAACATGAAGGTGAAGATCACCGGAAGGGCAAGCATCATCTTGGCCTGCATGGGGTCCATGGTTGACGGTGTCATCTTCTGCTGGATAAACATGGTCGCGCCCATGATGATGGGGGTCACATAGTAGGGATCCTTGGCGGAAAGGTCGGTTATCCAGAACACGAACGGGGCATGGCGCAACTCGATGGAAAACATGAGGGCCTTGTACAGGGCAAAGAAGACCGGTATCTGGACCAGCATGGGAAGGCACCCTCCCAGGGGATTCACCTTGTGGGTACGGTAGAGTTCCATCATCGCCCTGTTCATGGCGTCGCGGTCATTCTTGTACTTTTCCTTCAATTCGGTCATCTTCGGCTGCAACTTCTGCATGTCCTTCATGGACTTGTAGCTCTTGTGGGTGAGGGGAAAGAACAGTATCTTGATGATGACGGTAATGATGATGATGGCGATGCCGTAATTATGGGTGTATTTGTAGAAAAACTTCAGGGTATACAGAAGGGGCTTGGCGATGGCGGAAAACCATCCTAAATCAAGTGACTGCTCAAGACCCGCGCCCTGAGCCTTCAAGATATCGAGATCCTTGGGACCGAAGAAAAGGCGGTACGCAACGGTAGTAGCCTGCCCCGTCTTGACCTCCAGTGACGGTGATGAAATGAGGGTCGTCAGATAGCGTGCATTCCCCTTTTCTATGGTTACGGGACCGATGCTGCCATCCTTTGATAGAATCGCGCTCAGAAAATATTTATCGGCATATCCGGTCCATTCTACACCTGACACGAATTTTTTTGGTTTTTCCGGTATGTCTTTGACTGCTTCGGTAGTAAACTTCCCGTCGGCGCGGGTGACGGCGCTGTCAATTTCGAATCTGCTCTGCTTGTCCTTTGCTCCTGCGGGATGAGGAAGGGACAGAGTTACTGTTCCCGTCAACGGAAGCGCGCCGCTATTGGTAATCCGGGTCTCGAGGCCTATTTCATATCCGGAACCGGAGAAGGTATAGGTCTTCGTTACCGTTACGCCTTGGGGAGAAGTCCAGGTGAAATCAAGCTGCTTTGTCTCGTTGCCGGTAAGCTTCAGCATTTCACTTTTCAGACTGTAGACGGCATCCGGATCCAGAAAAAAACCGGTTGCGCCAGTCTTGAGGGCATATCCCTCTCCGGCACTTCCTGAAACAAGAGCCACGGGTTGACCACCCGCTCCGGCCGTCTCCCGATACTTTTTGAGAACGAGTCTCTTCAGGGTGGCGCCTTGGTTGGAAAAGACAGCGGTGAAAGTATCCGTTTCGACCACCGCGTCCTTGGAAACAAGAGCATTCTGCTGAATCGGCAGCGCCGACTGCACTGGTGCGCTCGCAGTGACCATGACGGATGATGCGGCCTGCTGAATCGGCTTCTGGGGAACCTTCTTCTCAGGCGCCGGAAAAAGAAGGGAATAGCCGTAAAAAAAAGCCAATGACAGAACTACTGCCAGTAACGCGCGTTTTTCCATGAAAACTCCTGCTGGTTATGGTACGGGATCGTATCCCCCAGGATGAAAAGGGTGGCATTTCAGAAGCCGCGCACCGGTAAGGCAGACTCCCTTCAGAAGGCCGTATTTTTCCAGTGAGTGCTTGGCATACTGTGAACAGGTGGGATAAAAGCGACAGGAATTCGCCAGAAAGGGGGAAATGGACTTCTGGTACAGAATGATACACATTATGAGCAATCGCTTGAGCATTGCAGATTCCGAATATATCCCAGCGCCTTATCAAGCTCCTGGCATACCTCGTGGAACGAAAGACTTTCAGCGCCCCGTTTTGCTATGACATTATAATCAGCGACACCGCACTGCGCCTTGTGAAGCCTGAAATACTCGAGAACCAGCCTCTTTACCCGGTTGCGCTTCACCGCCGTGCCGAACTTGCGGCTTGCGGTTATTCCAAACCGCACTCTGTCGGAGCAGCCCGTTGCCCAGATGATGAGAAAATGAGGCGTATGGTATTTCGTCCCTGAAGAGGACAGATGCAGGTACTGGGTCCTCTTCAGGAGTTTTTCCTCCCGGCGAAGGAAATTGCCCACAATTCTCTACTTAACGGCAATCTGGACCGAAAGACGTTTTCTGCCCTTGGCGCGACGTCTCTTGATAACGAGCCTACCGTTTTTTGTGGACATCCGTACCAGAAATCCGTGAGTTCTCTTCCGTGAAATATTACTTGGCTGAAATGTTCTTTTCATATCCTGCAACTCCTTGTATAGGATGGTATGTATCTGAAGCGAATTGATATTTCTACGTGCAAACACGACGATTTGTCAAGCCCTATTTTGCACTGCCCACAAAAATTAGCCTTGCAAAATGGGGTTGTCTCTGCTACTGTTCAACTTCCTCAAAAGGGGATGCATATCCCCTTTCCAGAAGACGAAATTCATTTGTAACCTACCGTTTTTTATAGCATATCCATAATATCAACAACTGTTGATAAGCATGTGCATAACCTCCCCTGAACGTGAGAATATTTTTCTATGGAAAAGGTTTGGCTCGATGTACTTTCCAATATGGAGAAGGTCCTCACACCCCATACCTTCACTACGTGGATACAACCACTGAAATTCCTCGATGCGAAGGATAACGTCCTGTACCTTGAGGCTCCCAGCGGTTTTTTCCGGGACATGGTAAGGGAAAACTACCTTTCCATGATTGAAGAAGCTGTTTCCGCCATAATCCAACACAAGGTTGCCGTTGATCTCAAAATCGCTCCGAAAGGACGCCTTGATGCTTCGGCAACGGAAACTCCCTCCCCGCACACAGAACCGGCTTCTCCGGATGAAAACAGGAACAATCCTGAAGTCATCTCAAACCTGAATCCAAAGTATACCTTTGACACCTTTGTCTGCGGAGCAGGCAATCAGTTTGCCTATGCCGCCGCCCAGGCAGTGGCCAACAAGCCGGCAACCAATTACAACCCTCTTTTCATTTATGGCGGCGTGGGTCTCGGCAAAACTCACCTGTTGACGGCAATCGGCAACCACATCCTCGCCGGTAACGGGAAGGCGCGCATCTGCCTCTATACATCGGAAAAGTTCATGAACGAAATGATAAACTGCATCCGATACAAAAAAATGGAGGAATTCAGAAACAAATTCAGGAGCATGGACGTCCTCCTCATTGATGACATTCAGTTCATGGCCGGCAAGGAGGCCACCCAAGAGGAGTTTTTTCACACCTTCAACGCCCTTCACGAATCCCATAAGCAGATTGTTGTGACCTCCGACAAGTTTCCGAAAGATATGGCCGGTCTGGAAGAAAGGCTTCGCTCCCGTTTCGAGTGGGGACTGATAGCCGATATCCAGCCTCCCGATATAGAAACAAAAATGGCCATATTAAAGAGAAAATCTGAGATTGACACCATCCATCTCCCCGATGACGTTGCACTTTTTCTCGCTTCCAGCTCCACGAGCAACGTGCGGGAACTGGAAGGAATGCTCATACGCCTCGGCGCATACGCCAGCCTAACTGGGAACGAAATAACGCTTTCCATGGCAAAGGATGTTCTCAAGGATATCATTGTTGAAAAAAACAGGGAAATGACCGTGGAGATGATTCAGAAATTCGTCGCCGAATTCTTCTCCATCAAAATGTCGGATCTGAAATCCGACAAGAGACTGAAAAATCTCGTCATACCGAGACAAATTGCCATATACCTCTGTCGGGAACTGACCAAATCCTCCTACCCGGAAATAGGAGAAAAATTCGGAGGTAAAGATCATTCCACAATCATCCATTCTTTCAAAAAGATATCAAAACTCTTGGGTTCTGATTCCGAATTGAAAAACACCGTCGAAAGCATCCGGAAAGGGCTGTTGGAATAATCTGGAAAAACTGTTCACGCACTACCGGAAACTGTGGAAAATTTCTTCCCCTGTTGGAAACCCCGCAGCCATGCGCCGACAACCAACATTCCCTTTTCTAAAAAAATTGATAAAAAACGGGAAGATACATGTATTTCAACAATTCCACAGGCTTCTACTTCTTACTACTGAAAGACTTTTAAAACCAATCGTATATATGCTCTGTTGAAAATGGAGGCACCATGGAATTCACAATCGCCAAGGACACCTTTCTCAAAGCACTGCAACGGGTTCAGGGGATTATCGAAAACCGTAAAACCATGCCTATTCTGTCCAATGTTCTCATCACCGCGCAATCCGACAGAATCCACGTGATTGCCACCGACCTGGAAGTGGGAATGAAAAGCTCCTACCCGGCAAAGGTATCGGAAGACGGCAGGATAACCGTATCCGCCAAAAAACTGTATGAAATCCTCAAGGAGCTTCCGGAACAAGAGGTGCTCTTTTCCACACGGGAAAACGACTGGGTAGATCTCCGGTGCGGCAAGGCGCATTTCAACCTGGTCGGCCTCTCACCCGACGAATTTCCCTTCTTTCCCACCGTCAATGACAGCACGTTTCTCAGGCTTGACGGCTCACTCCTGCGGGAAATGGTGGAGATGACGTCATACGCCATCTGCCACGATGAAACGAAATACAACCTTAACGGAATCTTCATAAAGGCTCTGGAAGAAGGTGGTAAAACCCTGCTACGCATGGTGGCCACGGACGGACACCGCCTTTCCATGGCGGAACGGGAAGTGTCCCATGTCTCATCGCCTGACCTGTCGAATGGGGTGATATTTCCGAAAAAAGGCATTTTCGAACTGAAAAAGATTGCCGAGGAAAGCAACGATGAAATACTGCTTTCCTTTCTCGACAACAGTGCGTTCGTGAAAAAGGGCGACACCCTCGTTCTCATGAGGCTCGTCGACGGCTTTTTTCCCGATTACACGCGTGTCATGCCCACCGACAACGACAAAACGGTAACCGTCAACCGGGAAAATTTCTTCCACTCCCTGCGCCGGATGTCCATTCTTTCCAGCGAAAAATTCAAGGGTATTGTCATGGATTTGAAGAAGGATGTTATGGAAATTTCGGCAAGCAATCCCGAACTGGGCGAAGCCAGGGAGACGCTGGAGGTACGGTACGCAGGCCCTGATCTTTCCGTACGCTTCAATGCACGCTACCTCATTGATGCCGTATCTGTCCTGGATGAAGAGCTTGTGGATCTGGAACTCAAGGATGAGCTGTCGCCCGCTGTTCTGCGGCCTCACCAGACACAGGGTTTCCTCGCGGTAATAATGCCCATGCGGGTCTAATCCAGGGGAATCTTCACCAATATCAGCGGAAAAGCCAAATCGTTCTTCCAGGCTTTTCTCTACCGCGGCGATTTCGGATACATGAAAATATCACGAATACAGATTCATTCCTTCCGGAACATTACGCGCGCTGATCTCCGCCCCTCAGAGAGATTCAATATACTCATCGGCAACAACGCCCAAGGTAAAACAAATCTTCTTGAGGCCATGTATCTCCTGGGAACCATGAAATCGTTCCGCATGGCAAGAAACTGCGAACTCATTACCTACGATTCTCCCTGTTCCCACGTGAAAGGATGGGGAATCAGGGACGGTGTGGAGCGCGAAATTTCCGTAACGATAACACACTCCGGTAAGA
This sequence comes from Geobacteraceae bacterium, assembly GCA_012797715.1. GTDB lineage: Bacteria > Desulfobacterota > Desulfuromonadia > Geobacterales > Geobacteraceae > RPRC01. The sequence goes on from JAAZOO010000180.1 coordinate 6,250, forward strand.
AGGCGTTCATCGACGGCAAGCCGGCGCTACGACTTTCCGACTTTTTCGGCAACTTCAATATGGTCGTTTTCTCCCCGGAAGACATTTCCATGGTACGGGGACTTCCCGAGGTACGCAGACGATTCCTGGACAGGGCCGTTTTCAGCATCGATCCGGGGTATCTGACACTTCACCACGAGTATTCCAGGATACTCAAGAACAGGAACGCCCTTCTAAAACAGGGGATACGCGACGGCCTTTCCGCCTGGACCGACAAGCTTGCCGATAGCGCTTCTCGAGTCATCGAGAAAAGAACAGTATTCATCCGAGAGCTGGATGCCCTGCTGCGTGATTTCTATTCGTCAATAGCAGGCGCAAAGCAGGAAGCCGCAATAACGTACCGGACCCGGTGCATCGATTTCTCAAACGACACGGATTCGCTTCGCCAGAGGATACGCCATTCCCTAGAGCGCAGTATCCCGGATGAAATCCGCAGGGGCACAACCCTTACAGGCCCCCACCGGGATGACATTGAGTTTTCGCTGAACGGCAAACCCCTGAACCACCATGGTTCCCAAGGCGAACAGCGGAGTTTCATCCTGGCCCTCAAGATGGCCGAAATAGAGTATATGAAGGTTCGGTGGGGAAATCCGCCGGTTCTCCTCCTTGATGACATGACGTCCGAGCTGGACCGGGAGAGGAACAAAAACCTGATGAACTTTCTGAAGGAAAAGGAGATGCAGGTTTTCATTTCCACCACCGGTTTGGAAAATATCAACCTGTCCGGTATCACCAACTATTCCACCTTTCCGGTATGCAACGGAAAGTTTTTCACTGAGGTAGCACATGTCCGATGAAAGAAGTAACGATTACGGCGCAGACAAGATCAAGGTTCTCGAAGGGCTTGCCGCGGTACGGAAGCGTCCCGCCATGTACATCGGCTCCACATCGGCCCAGGGGCTCCACCACCTGGTCTACGAAATCGTGGACAACTCCATTGACGAGGCTCTCGCCGGCCATTGCGACGAGGTCAATGTCATCATTCATCTCGACGGATCCGTAACGGTCGTCGACAACGGCCGCGGCATACCGACCGATATCCACCCCACGGAAGGACGCTCGGCAGCGGAGGTGGTCCTCACCGTGCTCCATGCCGGGGGCAAGTTCGACAACACTTCCTATAAGGTGTCCGGCGGTCTCCATGGTGTGGGTGTTTCGGTCGTGAACGCCCTTTCCAGCCAACTGGAGCTGGAGATCAGGCGGGAAGGGAAGCTGTTCCGGCAATCATACCGAAGAGGCGAGCCGCAGGGGCCCCTGACCGTGGTGGGCGAGACCAAAAAACGGGGCACAACCATCACCTTCCATCCCGACGGCGAGATCTTCGAGACCACCGAATTTTCCTTCGACGTCCTTTCCCAGCGACTGCGGGAGCTGGCGTTCCTCAACGCCGGTGTCCGGATATCCATTACCGATGAACGGGAAGAGGGGAAACGTCACGAATTCCATTATGAAGGGGGCATCGTCTCCTTTGTCGAATACCTGAACAGAAACCGCAACCCACTCCACCAGAAGCCGATCTACTTCCGTGGCGAAAAGTCGGGGGTGGACATGGAGATCGCCCTTCAATACAACGATTCCTATGATGAAAAGGTTTTTTCGTTCGCCAACAACATCAACACCCACGAGGGGGGCACGCACCTGATCGGCTTCAGGGCCGCGCTCACCAGGACCATGAACAACTATGCCGCGGCCAACAACCTGCTGAAGAACGTCAAGGTTTCCATCTCCGGAGAAGACCTGCGGGAGGGGCTCACCGCCGTAATCTCGGTGAAGATCCCCCAGCCCCAGTTCGAGGGGCAGACCAAGACCAAGCTGGGTAATTCCGAGGTCAAGGGCTACGTGGAGTCCATGATGAATGAGAAACTGGCGGTCTTCCTGGAGGAAAACCCGGCCATCGCCAAGCGGATCCTGGAGAAATCCATCGAAGCGGCGCGGGCCAGGGAAGCGGCCCGCAAGGCAAGAGAGCTTACCCGGCGCAAAGGCGCCCTCGACGTCTCCAACCTGCCCGGAAAGCTTGCCGACTGCCAGGAAAAGGACCCGGCACTGTGCGAGCTCTACCTGGTGGAGGGGGATTCCGCCGGCGGCAGCGCCAAGCAGGGACGGGATCGGAAGTTCCAGGCCATCCTGCCGCTCAAGGGGAAGATCCTCAACGTGGAGAAGGCGCGCTTCGACAAGATGCTCTCCTCCCAGGAGATCGGCACCCTGATCACGGCGCTGGGAACCGGCATCGGCAAGGACGATTTTGACATCGCCAAGCTCCGCTACCACCGGATCATCGTCATGACCGACGCCGACGTGGACGGCTCCCATATCCTCACCCTGCTGCTGACCTTCTTCTTCCGCCAGATGCCGCAGATCGTGGAGCGGGGCCACCTCTACATCGCCCAGCCGCCCCTCTACAAGGTCAAACGGGGGAAAAAGGAGCTGTATCTCCGCAACGAGGCGGCCATGCAGAACTACCTGCTGGAAGAGGGTACCGAGGACATGACCCTGTTCCTGGAGGACGGCGCCAAGAGCTATACCGGAAAACAGATCATACCCCTGCTGCGGCAGTTGGTTGAATACCGCTCCCTTCTCGACAAGTTCGTGCGAAAAGGGATCAACGAGGACCTGGTGCGGGTCCTGCTCCGGCTCGGCATCCGGGGCGGCATCGAGGATCTGGAGGGGTTGGCCCCTCGTCTCGCCGACATCGGTCGGGTCTATGAAGGCGCCGACGCCACGGTCATGCCGGACGGCCGGATCATCGTCCGGCTCGGCAACCTGCGCATCGCCCTGGACGGGCACACGGTGGACCTGCTCGGCTCCTACGAGTACGGACTCCTGTGCGACAGCTTCCGTAAGGTCAGGGATATCTTCGGCAGCGGCCGGGCCGTGGTCTCCAGCGAGGGGAAGGAACTCTTCTCCACCTCCATCGGCCTGGAGCTCCTCGACTTCTTCATGGAGAGCGCCAAGAAGGGTCTTTCCATCCAGCGCTACAAAGGGCTGGGGGAGATGAATCCGGAGCAGCTGTGGGAGACCACTATGGAGCCGACCAACCGCACCCTCCTCCAGGTGAAGATCGAGGACGCCGTGGAGGCGGACAACGTCTTCACCGTGCTCATGGGGGACCAGGTGGAACCGCGGCGGGAATTCATCGAACAGAACGCGCTTAACGTATCGAATCTGGATATCTAAAATCCGGCAAAGGGCACAAGGAGAAAGGCCAAGGGAAGAAGAAGACCCCTTTGTCCTTTCGCCCTTCGCCCTTTGCCTTTTCTGGGGTTTATACATGCTCGAAACCATCAACAAGACCTCCGTCAACATCGAAGACGAGATGAAGCGGTCCTACATGGACTATGCCATGAGCGTCATCATCGGCCGCGCCCTGCCGGACGTGCGGGACGGCCTGAAGCCGGTGCACCGCCGTTGCCTGTACGCCATGTACGACATGGGGAACGACTGGAACAAGCCGTACAAGAAGTCGGCCCGCGTGGTCGGGGACGTGATCGGTAAGTATCACCCCCACGGCGATACGGCCGCCTACGACACCATCGTCCGCATGGCCCAGGACTTCTCGCTCCGCTACCCTCTGGTGGACGGCCAGGGGAACTTCGGCTCCGTGGACGGCGACTCGCCGGCGGCCATGCGCTACACCGAGATCCGCATGTCCCGGCTCGCCCACGAGCTCCTGGAGGACCTGGACAAGGAGACGGTGGAAACGGGTCCCAACTACGACGGCTCGCTGCAGGAGCCGCTGGTGCTCCCGTCCAAGTTCCCCAACCTGCTGGTGAACGGTTCCGCCGGCATTGCCGTGGGCATGGCCACCAACATCCCCCCCCACAACCTGTCGGAAGTCATCGACGGGATCATCGCCCTCATCGGCAACCCCGACCTCTCCTTCGAGGAGCTGATCCGGCTGGTGCCAGGGCCCGACTTTCCCACCGGCGGGTTCATCTACGGCCGGGAAGGGATCCTCCAGGCATACCGGACCGGCCGCGGCATCGTGCAGATGCGGGCCCGGGCCTTCGTGGAGACCCAGAAGAAGACCGAGCGCCAGTCCATCATCGTCACCGAGATCCCCTACCAGGTGAACAAGGCCAACCTGGTGGCCAAGATCGCCGAGCTGGTGCGGGAGAAGAAGATCGAGGGGATTGCCGACCTCAGGGACGAGCCCGATCGGGACGGGATGCGCATCGTCATCGACCTGAAGCGGGACGAGAACCCCCAGGTGATACTCAATCATCTCTACAAGCAGACCCAGATGCAGTGCTCCTTCGGCATCAACATGCTGGCCATCGCCGGCGGCAGGCCCAAGCTCCTGAACCTGCGGGAGGCCATGACGCACTTCATCGATCACCGCCGGGAGATCGTCACCCGCCGCACCATCTTCGAGCTGAAAAAGGCGGAGGCGCGGGCACATATCCTGGAGGGCCTCAAGATCGCCCTGGACTGGCTCGATGCCGTCATCGAGCTGATCCGCGCGTCGAAAAACCCGGATGAGGCGAAGCTTGCCCTCATGGCCGGAGATTTCGCGGACCCGGTATTCCTGGAGAAGTTCGGCCTGACCCTTCCCCGGCAGGAAGAGCGGCCCCGGCTCTCGGACAAGCAGGCCCAGGCCATCCTGGAGATGCGGCTGCAGCGTCTGACCGGACTGGAGCGGGAGAAGATCCTCCAGGAGTACGCCGACATCCTGAGACTCATCGCCAGGCTCAAGGAGATCCTGGCCTCCGAGTCGGAGATCCTGAAGATCATCGTCGGGGAGCTGACCGAGCTGAAGGAGAAATTCGGCGACGAGCGGCGCACCGAGATTATCGACCAGACCGCCGAGATCTCCCTGGAGGACACCATCGTCGAGGAGGACGTGGTGGTCACCGTTTCCCACACCGGCTACATCAAGCGGACCGCGGTCTCCCAGTACCGGGCCCAGCGCCGTGGGGGCAAGGGGAAGTCCGGCATGAAGACCAAGGAGGAGGATTTCGTCGAGCACCTCTTCGTGGCCTCCAGCAAGGACTTCATGATGTTCTTCACCGACACCGGCCGCGTCTATCTCCTCAAGGTCTACGAGATCCCCGAGGGGGGGAGGGCTACCCGCGGCAAGGCCATCGTCAACCTGCTGAATCTCCAGGCCGGGGAAAAGATCGCCACCATCCTGTCGGTGAAAGGCTTCGACGACGACCGGAACCTGATGATGGCCACCCGCAACGGCGTGGTCAAGAAGAGTCCGCTGCGGGAATACGCCAACATCCGGAGCGGCGGGATCATCGCGGTCAACCTGGATGACGGCGACAAGCTTATCGGCGTCGCCCTGACCGACGGCAAACAGGACGTGCTCCTTGCCTCCCGGAACGGCAAGTCCATCCGCTTTCACGAGGATGACGCCCGTCCCATGGGGCGCGTGTCGAGAGGCGTGCGGGGGATGACGCTGGAGGACGACGACATGGTGATCGGCATGGAGATCATCAACCCCAACGCCGCTTCTTCAACCATCTTTACCGTTACCGAAAACGGTTTCGGCAAGCGCACGAATCTGGACGAATACCGCTTGCAAAGCCGCGGAGGCAAAGGTATCATCACCATCAAGACCACCGAGCGGAACGGCTGCGTGATCGATATCAAGCAGGTCACCGACGAGAACGACCTGATGCTCATCACCGACCAGGGCAAGATCATCCGGATGCCGGTGGCGGGATTCTCGGTTATCGGCCGCAACACGCAGGGGGTAAGGCTGATGGTCACCGAGGAAGAGGAGAGGATCGTTGCGGTTGCCCGGCTCGCCGAGAAGGATGAAGGCGAGGAGGGGGACGAGCCGGAGACCGGGGAAGCGGAACCGACCGCTCCGGATGAAGGTGACGCGGAGTAGGGGCGACCGGCTGGTTTCTCCAGTAACCCTGCATGATACAAGCAAAATGTTCCCTCCCCCTTGGCGGGGGAGGGTCAGGGTGGGGGGGAAGTTGCCATGAAATCGCAATGTTTCGGCTTCACCCACCCCCTGGCCCCACCCGTCACGGGAGGGGGATATTGATTTGAGATGAATATTCATCGGCGGGGCAACGGCAACGCCGACAGGAGGGTGTTATGGGAGCCATAGGAGTGATAGGCGCCGGCAGCTGGGGAACGACGCTGGCGGACCTGCTGGCCAAAAAGGGTCATGACGTGATCCTGTGGGCATACGAGGCAGACCTGGTGAAGGAGATGGAGGAGACCCGCGTCAATTCCGTCTTTCTCCCCGGCATCACGCTTTCGCCGCGCCTCCGGTTCACCAACTCCCTCCAGGAGGCGGCCTCGGGCAAGGAAATAGTCCTGTTCGTTTCGCCGACCCAGGTATTCAGGAGTGTCCTGAAGGGCGCCCTCCCCTTCCTGACCGAAGAGACGCTGCTGGTGAACGCGGCCAAGGGGGTCGAGCTCGATACCCTGAAGACCATATCCCAGATAAGCGCGGAACTACTTCCGGCCCGGCTGTTCGCCAATTTCTGCGTCATCTCGGGGCCGAGCTTCGCACGGGAGGTGGCCCAGGAGATGCCGACG
>JAAZOO010000181.1 GCA_012797715.1 Geobacteraceae bacterium
AATAATCACCCCAGTCATTGCCAAGACGAGATTGTTTCCGCGGGAGTACAGCGTCTGCATCCAAGCAACGGCACTGCTCGAACGGCATTCGTCCCGCAGGTACTGCAGCTGCCTTTTCATTTCGTAGTCTTCGGAAGCCTGTATCCGGGTAAAATCCATCTTCTGCAGGATGAACAGCACACCCTTGCTGAAGGTTTCGAAGCTCTGGTGACTCGCCTTTACCGATCTCTTCACCCGTTTTCCGATAGTCCTGCTGAAAAAGAAGGTGGGGGGAAACAGGCAGAACAGCAGCAGGAACAGGGACCAGTTATAAAGGGCCAGCACGACGCTGAGGGCCGCACAGACGAGAAAAGCAGGGAGGACTTGGCCTATCAGGGCATTGCTCATCATGTCGAGACGCCGGGTATCCTGAACAACAATGGAATGGAGCCGGCTCCGATCCACCGTGCCGTAGTAGGATCGGGAAAAGGCATAGAATTTCTTCAGAAGTTCCATGCGGAACAGTTGAATCGATTCCTTGGTTATCTTCAGGATGATGTACCTCACCAGCAGGGCCAGGCCGATATTCGCCGCATAGAGGAGGAAGACGGCGATTCCCACCAGTATCAGCAGTGACACCTTCCTGCCGGGGATGAGCACGTCAAATCCGTACCGGACAAGCAGGAGGATGGGAAAGAGCGCCGCCGATTGCGCAAGGGATCCCATAACGCCGAAAAAAAGCAGGTGGTAGGACCCCCTGTACAATCGACAGTAATATCGCCATGCCGGCCAGTTCATGGAATATCCACCAAGGCTTCGATGCGTGGTTGTCCTGGGAACATCAGTATCACCGGTTCGACTGTCCCAGGGCCCGGCGCCGATCCAGTGAGGCCTTCAGTATGCGGACATAGTCAGGCTGCGCAGAGCGGTGGCGAACTGTCGTATTGTTGCCGTGCAGGCGCCTGCGCGTTACGACATCGGGAAGCATTCGATGCCTGAACCCTTTTTCCAGCGCCTTGGCATACCAATCAATGAACTCGCCAACCTTCACATCGGTTGAGAACTCTCCAACCCGGAAAAAGGAGTCTCGCCTGATCAGCATTGTGCCTGCCACATACCCTGCGGACGGCGCGGCAGGGCAGAGAATCCCGGAGCGCTCTCTCTCCTCCATCTCCGGGGTGATAAACTGGACGACATGTCCGAAGACGGCATCCAGGGAACCCTCTTCTTCAAGCGCAGCCATCTGCAGCTCCAGCTTGCGCGGTTCCCACAGATCATCGGAATCGAGAAAGGAAAAAAAGCTCCCCTGCGCCAGTTCAACACCCCTATTCCGGGCAGCACCGATACCCCCGTTCGGCTGATGAAAATAGCGAACCCTATCACCGAACCCCTGCGCAACCCGCGCGCTGCCGTCAGTCGAGCCGTCATCCACGACCAGGATTTCGGTTACGGCACGGGTCTGGGAGAAAACACTTTCAATGGCTTCCGCAAGATACTTCTCACCGTTGTATACAGGAATGATGACACTGACCATGGCATGTACCCCACACTTCTTCCGCTATTTCTCATCCTTGCGCATCTGACGCAGCATAGTCTGTCTGGCTATCCTGAGATACTCCCGATGGAGGGCATCCACCTGAAAAGACTGGTTAGTATTATGAATGCGATGAAGCAAGAGGACATGGGGAAGCATCGCCATGGAAACGCCGAGATCTTTTGCCCGAAAAAACCATTCCACATCGCTGGCCGTTCCGAACTCCGGATTAAACGGACCTATCGTGCCGAAAAGCGTCTTCCGGGCAACCAGTGTCCCCGGAAGGTACCCGGCCTGACTTTCGCGCAAGTGCTCCTCACGCAACCAAGACGGCCGCTCCACTCCAGGCTGGAGAAAAATCCTCTGTCTTGCAAGGACATAGCTTACGTGCGGATTCCGTTGCAAATAGTCTATTTGTATCCTCAGCTTGCTCGGCTCCCACAGGTCATCCTGATCGAGGAAAGCGATAAAGTTCCCAAGGGCGGACGATATCCCGACATTACGGGCGACCGCCACCCCTTGATTCCTCTGATGCAGATACCGTACGCTCTTGTATGATGTTACGACTTCGGCGCTCCCATCAGTGGAACCATCATCCACCACGATGATCTCAAAGGAGCGATACTCCTGGGCAAGGACACTTTCCAGTGTTTCATTGATATATTTCTCTCCGTTGTACACGGGTATCACAACAGTAACTTCCGGTTTTTCCATGCCGCCTTTCACTTTCCCGCTTCTTCTCGTTGCAGCAACCGGTAAACGGCGTCATAGCTGGCAGATAATTTCTGCATGCTGAATCTCTCCCGGGCCCGTATCCGGGCCTTCTGCCCCATGGTCATGGAAACATCCGGATTTTCCAGTAAATACCGCAGTGCTTCCGCAAGGGAGTCTACGGTATCCTTTTCCACGAGCAAGCCAGTCACACCGTCCTGCACAACTTCCGGAAGCCCCCCGACACGGGTTGCAACAACCGGGCGGCCCATCTGCGCTGCCTGGAGGGCAACAAGACCGAAAGGTTCCTCCCACCGCGAGGGCATAATCACGATCGTCGATGAATTGATAAGGCACGGCACCCTGTCCGGGTGAACCCATCCGCAAAACGCCACCTTTTCTGCAAGCTGCATCTCTGAAACGGCATCTTCCAGTTCAGCCCTGTGGGGACCGTCGCCGGCGATTATCAGTCGGGCACGGGGAAATTGCTTCGTCAACAGACGGAATGCGGCCACGGCTGTATCAAATCCCTTTTCCCCTGTCAATCGGCCGACACAGAGGAGACGCGGGTGCGTAAAATCAAGGTGCGCCGGTTCAATATCCGGCATTTCCAGAGCATTATGGATTATGGATGTCTTCTCGGAAATATCCGGCTGCAAAAGAGTTACTTTTTTCTGAATCGCGGCGGACACCCCTATGACACGATCGGCAAGGCGCAAGATTTCCCCGGCAAGCGTGTTTTGCAAAGAATCCAAGGGCGGCAACTCATGAACGGTTACAAGTGTTGCCGAGGGAAAAGCGGAAACCGTTTGCCTGTGAAAAAAAACACTGGGGTAGCAGGTATTGAGATGCACCAGATCCGGTTTTACTTGTTTCTTCAGCGCGGCTATCTTCTGCGTGATACCGCGTATGTGAACCAGGTCGCGATCGGCAAGAGCAGTCCGGAAATGAAAGCGATACACAGGAATTCCGTAATATTCCGACTCATCGGGAAGATCAGTAGTGCCGTGTGACGTTACCACCACGAAATCATGGCCTTTTTCGCGCATTGCGGGAATATAGTGCGAGGTCAGCACCTCCACCCCCCCAATGTTTGGGAAAAAGAATTCTGTCCAATACAGAATCTTCATGAACCGAGCAATGCCTGCTCAATCAGATGGGGAACAGGAGAGGGATCCGAACCGAGTTCAAGAAGATAACAGGGGACTCTTCGTGTAAATTCGGCAAGAAATCTGAATGTTTCGCCCCCTGTACCCGGAAGCTGGAAAAGCGTGCTCGGCGCAAGCGCCTTGAGACCGACGGATCGGGAAACAGGCTTCAACCGTGAATCAGGCCTCCCAGAGATACACGGGACAACAATCGCCCTGACGGGAAAACTCGTGCGTATCGTATAGGGGTAGCGGTCATGCAGAAAAAAAAGCGCCTTTTCGGTATTGATTTTTTCCTTATTTGAGACCAGCGGGAGCATAAAACCGAGCCGTTTCAGATTATCGGAATGAACCTTCCCTGTACAGTACAGACTGTAGACAACAGGAGCATCGTCCACCTTCAGGAGTACATAATCATCCCCTGCATAGTGAAACCCCCTATGAAGACACTGTAATGCCGTTGTCGACTTTCCCGTTCCCCCTCTGCCCGCCAGCAGGACGCCGCCATTGGAAACACCGACGGCACCGCCGTGAACAAGCTGGAACCCCCTTTTCATTGTCCAAGCATTGAAAATCCTCAAGAGGGGTGCGCCATTTTCATAGGAGGGAATATCGCGCGCATCGTGAATCCAATAGAGTGCCCTTTTCGTTTCAAAATCAATGAAGCTGAGAATTCCGGAATCCATCTGGACAATCGTTCGGAAGCGGTCGTTGTTATACCCCCGGATCTCTCCCTTCGGACCATAGCAGTCCCTCCCCCAGGGGGGAGGCGGCATCTTCACACCGGAAGAGGTGCTATCCCACAGAAATACCGTCAACTCCGGACATCCGTATGGGTCGGCGGATACGTGGGCCAGGGCGGGTGTAATGCTCGGAACCAGAGCAGGACCTGCAAAACAAAGCCTGACCGCACAACCTCCTATCAGGTAGGTATGCTCAATAGAGCCGCCACAAGCATCTGCGGCTCTCTGAAATGACTCAAAGACAAGACGGAAAAAAACCGACGCGTCGTCATTCCGGTGTACCACAGGCCCGTTGAAGCCGAAACCTCCCTGAACAGACTGATGACGCATGCCTTCCTACCCAGCCTCCGCTTTTTTGGGCCAGCCGGTTTCATCAACATCATGAATCGGATCCAGCAGGAGGAGATCCTGCATATCGGTGTATTTTGACAGAACGGGGTTCGCGAAAGCGGGCTTCTCGCCACTTTTTCCGTTACCGGCCAGCGATGCTTCCCTGCACCGGGAAGAGGATTCAGAGGCATCGGAAACAATGATATTCTCCGCCAGCAATGCCTCCACAAGACGGGTTACTCCCATTGAAATAGCATCGGGATCCCCAAGGTACATGCCCTTGACAGCGGAAACGGTTTCATGCAGAGAAGCCCCTTTTTCCAAAAAGCTCCATATATCTGAGCCGATCTTGTCCAGACTGTAGTAGTTCCCACTGTCAAGATTGACAATCACCACCTCATCATCAAAAGATTCCAGGATTACTTTCGGAGAGTTGATCCGAAAACGCATGGCAGTGTTCATAGTTCCTCCTTACCGGCGTGCATATTCGTCAGGACCTCATACAGTTGGGCAGGAAATCGCGTCCGCTGCCGCCTTCCATACCGTACAAACGCGCCACATCCTAACAGAAACGATTCCTTCACGCAAAAAAAACATGCTCTATCCCCACGGGAGCGCAGGCCTTTCCCCAGGCCCTTACCCTCCCCCATAGCTGTGCAGACCGGGGAGGAGAAGGTTCACTCCGAGGTAGCAGAAAACCGTGGCGCAGAAACCAACGATGGAAAGTATCGCGGCCCGCCTGCCGGCCCACCCCCGCGTCAGTCTGGCATGGAGGAATGCGGCGTAGATGAACCAAACTATCAGGGACCAGGTCTCCTTGGGGTCCCAGCTCCAGTAGGAGCCCCAGGCGTAGTTGGCCCAGACGGCGCCGGTAATGATCCCCAGGGTCAGAAGCGGAAACCCGATCAGAATGGCCTGGTAATTGATTTTATCCAGCACTTCAGGGGGTGGGGAAAGGGAAAGAATCCCGCCCGCCGTATCAGTGTCGCCACTGCTGCCGTCACGGGTGCTCCTCCGGGACTTTACAAGATACATGACCGAGACAGCGGCCCCCACCGCGAATCCCGCATACCCCAGGAAGCAGGTTACCACATGGTAGAAGAGCCAGTCGCTCTGCAATGCGGGGACCAGCGCCTGGATACCGGCCGGGATGGAAAAATTTCCAAGCGTTTCGCTTCCCATGAGCGACCCCGCGGAACGCACCAGGGGGGCGCCGTACTGGGCAAAGGCCATGGAAAGGAAAGCCACGGGCAGGACGAAAGCACCTACGGATCGATACCTGTACCTGACCTCGAACAGCCCGTAGAAGAGCACTACCGTCCAGGCGAAAAAAACTATCGACTCATAGAGGTTGGACAGGGGAACATGACCATACCCCATCTCATAGGACGCCCTCCAGCGCAGGCCGATGGCCGCCGTATGGAGAACAAAGCCGGAAAAGGCAAGGACGTCGGCAAGAATGCCCACCGGCCGTTTTCCGGTGACCAGATGGACTAGGTACGACACCATGGCAAGAAAATAGCAAAGCGTCGTTACGCTAAAAAAAGTGACCGACAGCATGCCGGACTCTGTTCCGAACATCCGGTGAACCTCCAAATCATGGTTTGCGGGCAGTGTCCACTCTCGAGGAAACGTTTCCCAGCGCCTCCGCCAGCTCATCGAAGAATATGCGGAACGCGGGAAGGTTCTTGTCCGAACATCCTGCCATCACGACACGTCCTTTCCCCAACCGTATCCATATCTCCCGATGGGAGGCAAAAAAAACCATGCCGAATCCGACCATGAGGAGGATGCATCCGCCCCAGACAACCGGAACGCCGGGATCCTTGGCAACCTGGAGGACGGTTTTCCATGCGGAGACCCCTCCGTAGGAGAGCTGGTACACCCCCCCCTTGCCGGCATTCACATCAGGATGGTTTTTCATGAGGACAAACGATTCCGGGCTGCCGTTGGCAGGAAGGACCGCCACGTGGACGGCAGGTCCGGAGTAGCGGGGAGAGTGCCACCGTATCTCGTCAACGGAGTCCATCACCACCACCTGGTCCCCGTTGGGGAGAGATGCCGTTTCTCCGTCCCGAACGGTCACCAGCCTGGATTCGCCGCTCTTCCTGTCACGGACGGAAAAGAGAAAAGCCGCAGCGCTGTATCCGGACTGGTAAAAGGTGATTCCGCGGAAGGTGAGGGGATGGTTAACCAAGACCGGCTTTCTCTCGATCACTGTCTTTCCCTTATCCACGATGCTCAGAATGCTCCGGTATTCCTTCGGAGCTCCGGTATCGTAATAGGAGACGGAGAATCCATCGCACCGCACCGTGAACCCCAAGTCAATGGGCTGTCCGGAACGACTGAGGACCGTCGTAATCGCTCCCTTCTCCTCAATCTCCACGTACGCCTTGGTGAAGCCGGACAGGGAGCCGATGACGACACCCGCTACAATGACGACAATCCCGCCATGGAGCGCATGGACGCCGAGACGGGCGAAAGGCTGCTTCCTTGCGAAGAAATGGATTTCTTCTCCCGAACGGGTGATACGGGGAGCGGAAAACTTCTTTCGCAGGAGATGCGAAACAGCTTCCTCCGCGTCTCTCCCCCCCCAGGGGGCAGCCCACGACCGGGAGCACGGCAGAGTTTTCTCCAAGTCTTCATCTAGCACGATCCGCGGTGCGACCAGCGTGCGCCAGTCCCGGGAGAATCGGCGGAGGGAGCAGGCAATAATGTTCACCGTAAGGAGAGCGAGGAGGAGGTAAAACCACCAGGCGTGATACATGTCGTCGATGGATAGGAAACGGAGGAAACGGGCCGCCGTTTCACCGTACCTTTCCCCGTATACCTCCGGCGAGGCGTTCTGCGGTATCAGCGTTCCGACGATGGAAAGTGCGGCCAGCCCCATGAGGAGAAAAATGGCGAGCCTGAGGGAGCAGAAAAATTTCGCCAAGGTCATGACAATGCTGCTGGTTCCATATCCCACGAACAGACTCCCCGTTGCGGCCCCCCCGGTAACCGGAAACACCGGCACCCCTCGTAGCAAGGGTGGTATTGTCATATTCGGGCAGTTTTCTGTCAAGGACATTCGGGAGACGGCCCCATGAATCCGCCTGGAAAGCCGTTGCCGTTTCCCTTGATGAATTGGCGGCGTTCCGAGCGGTGGCGGAAGGTGGAGACGAACCGGGCGTTACGAAAGAAAGGGGATCATTTCAGCCACATTACCCTTTCAGGAGCTTTTTTTACCTTGAAAAAAAAGCCTTCTGATGCTACAAGTGCACAAGTTTTCATGGCTTTTGGCCGTCTTCGCCGCGCTTTTTTCCGCTTCCGAGCGCTGAAACGGTATCCACAGCGCCGGCGTATTCCCGCTCGATGAATATATTCCGGAAGACAGGGGAGAAATGATGGGCGTTGCCTTTCTTGACAGATTTTTCGGAAACATGTGTCTTCGGACGAAAATGCTTCTGCTGATGGCTGTACTGCTCGTCGCCTTCCTGATAATCGCACTTGCGGGGCTCCAGACGCTCAACCGCGTCGGTATCGGGGGTGCCGGCTACCGCAGCATCTCCGCTCTGCATGAAAGACTGGACGCGAGCATCCGCCTGAAAGCCGACATGCTCCGTCTGCGCAGTGAAGAGTTGCTCCTGCAAGCTGAATCCGACGGAGAAAAGGCCCGTCAGAGGATCTCGGCCATGGAAGGACTGATCCAATCCATTTCATCCGGTTTTTCCTCTCTGTCCAAGTATCCGTCACGGGAGAAAGGGCTGAACAGCGGTTCAAGAGAACTATGGAACGAGCTTTCCGCCAATCTGGAAAAAGAAATGTTTCCCGCCGTACGGCGAGGAGACAGGAGCCGCGCCGGAGACCCTGCGGGAGCCCGGGCCGCACGGTATGAAAGGATTCTTGCGGACTTGGACGCAGCCGCGGACACGCTGCGGTCGGAAGCCGTCGCCGTTGAATCCGGTGCCATGGGATACGCGCGCACAACAATTGCGATGGGAGCCGTCGTGGGCGGCGGCACACTTCTTCTGGTGCTCCTGATCGCCTGGAGCATGCTGCACTCGGCCGCCCGGTCTGTGGCAAGGGAGGCGGCTTTCGCGCGTTCGGTGGTAGATGAGGGAAACCTTGCCGAACGGCTCCCTGTTTCCGGCAAGGACGAGATAGGCGATCTGGCAGACTCCCTGAACAGGCTGGTGGAACTACTCCATGTGATGGTAACCAGGGTCGATACCTCGTCCCAGGAACTTTCCCGCATCTGCGGAATCCTGTCCGAAGCGTCGAAACAGGTGTACCGAAGCGCCGAACAGACCAACACCCGGGTAGGCGAGACATCATCCGCCATCATTGAAATCAACGCATCCATCAAGGAAGTCTCCCAAGGCATCGACAGCCTGTCCCTGTCGGCGTCGGAAAACTCTTCGTCGGTTCTCGAAATGGCCGCCAGCGTGGAGGAAGTCGCCATCAATGTGGAGAACCTGGCGCAATCGGTGGATGACGTCAGTTCCTCGATAATCGAAATGGCCGCCGCGATCAAACATATCAGCGACAGCGTAAACGGCCTTATCGATTCATCAACGGTAACCGCCTCTTCCGTCATTCAGATGGACAGCTCCATACGACAGGTGGAGCAGAGCGCCATGGACACGGCAGCCATCTCCGAGGAAGTGCGGCGGGACGCGGAAACCGGCAAGGCATCCGTCGAAGCCACCATATCGGGCATGCAGGAGATCAAGCGTTCTTCGTCCATTACCCACGAAGTCATCGTCACCCTGTCGGAGAAGGCCCATGACATCGGCGCAATTCTCTCGGTAATCAACGAGGTTGCTGAGCAGACGAACCTCCTGGCGCTGAATGCGGCAATCATCGCTGCCCAGGCGGGCGAACAGGGGAAGGGATTCGCCGTGGTGGCCGACGAGATAAAGGAACTTGCCGACCGTACCAGCAGTTCCACCCGTGAGATAGAAGAGCTCATCAAGGGCGTTCAGGAAGAGACACGGCGGGCGGTAGATGCCATAAACGTAGCGGAAAAGAGCATTGCCGACGGCGAGCTCCTGTCCCAGAAATCGGGCGTCGCTCTCGGGAAAATTGTCTCCGGTGTGGAAAAGGCTTCGGAACGGGTGGGAGAAATCGCCCGCGCGTCGGCCGAGCAGTCCAAGGGGAGCCAGATGATCCGTGAGGCAATGGAGCAGGTAACCGACATGATCATGCAGATTGCCAACGCAACCCAGCAGCAGAGCAAGGGGAGCGAACTGATCATGACTGCCGTTGAACGGATGAAGGTGCTCACCTCCCAGGTACGCTCATCAACCCGCGAGCAGAGCAAGGTGGGAACCCTGATAGCCGGTTCCACCGAGAATATCACCAGCATGATCCGTCAGATTAAACGCGCCTGCGACGAGCAGACCCGGGGAAGCGAACAGATCGTCGTCGCAATTGATGATATCCAGAAATCGACCCACGAGCACCTGGGAGCGGCAGGTACCATGGAAAAAGCGGTGGGAGGTCTCTCCCTTCAGGTCGCCGAACTTAAGAAGGAAATCAGCGGATTCACACTGGCAGAGCACAGGTAGGAGACCCATGGGCAGAATTGCCGAAACTTTCAAACATCTGAGAAAAAAACAGGAAAAAGCCCTCGTCACCTTCATAACGGCGGGCGATCCGGATCTGGACACGACCGCAGCAATCGTGCAGGAATTGGAAAAAGCGGGAGCGGATATCATCGAGCTCGGCATCCCCTTCTCCGACCCCATGGCCGACGGACCCACCATACAGCTTTCCTCCGAACGGGCCATCGCTTCGGGCACGACCCTGCCCAAGATACTGGAAATGGTTCGAACGGTTCGGAAAACCATCGGGGTTCCCATCATCCTCATGGGATACTATAATCCCATCTTCTCCTATGGAACGGCGCGGTTTGTGGCGGACGCCGTAGAAGCCGGAGTCGACGGCGTGCTGCTGGTGGACCTTCCGCCCGAGGAAGCCGACTCTGAAGGGTTCTCCGCAGCGGCTCGGGAGAAGGGTCTCGACGTGATTTTCCTCCTGGCCCCCACCTCTGACGAAGACCGCATTGGAAAAGTGGTCAAACGGGGACGGGGATTCCTCTACTACGTGTCGGTTACCGGAGTGACCGGAGCGCGCAAGGATGTTTCGGCATCCTTGGGAGAGGAAGTTCAGCGGGTCCGGAACGCTTCCGCCATGCCGCTTGTGGTCGGTTTCGGCATCTCCGATCCGGGACAGGCGGGGGCAGCCGCTCATCATGGTGACGGCGCCGTGGTCGGAAGCGCCCTGGTGAAGCTGTTTGAAGAATTCAGGGGAGAAGAACTGAAGCACAAGGTGCGCGATTTCGTTACATCCCTCAAGGCGGGCATCGGCACTCACGCACACTGAATCAGGCGCAGCCGGTTTGAAAACCGCGCATGGCGCAAGAAGGCGGATATATGGGCTGGTTCACACGACAGAAAGCGCCGATTGCAACCAACGGCGAAAAAAAGATGCGGGTTCCCGAGGGCCTCTGGACGAAGTGCAGGAACTGCAACGCGACCATCTATACCAAGGAAATGGAGAAGAACCTGAACGTGTGTCCCAGGTGCGACTACCATTTCCGCCTCTCCGCCAAGGCCCGTCTCGATCTGGTCCTGGATCCGGGAAGTTTCACCGAATTCGACAAGGATCTTGAGTCCGTCGATTTTCTCGAGTTTCAGGACTCCAAAAGCTACCGTGAACGAATACAGGCAGCCATGAAAAAGGGTGACGGAAAAGAGGCGGTGATCTGCGGGGAGGGGATGATAGACGGGACCACCGTCCAGATCGCGGTCTTCGATTTCTCCTTTATGGGCGGCAGCATGGGAAGCGTCGTCGGCGAAAAAATCACACGGCTCATCGAGCGCGCGGGAGAACGCCGCACGCCGGCAATCATCTTCTCCTCTTCAGGAGGGGCCCGCATGCAGGAGAGCATCATCTCCCTCATGCAGATGGCAAAGACATCGGCGGCCCTGGCAAGACTTCGCGATGCCGGACTCCCCTACATCTCGGTCCTCACCGACCCAACGACCGGCGGGGTCACCGCCAGTTTTGCCATGCTCGGCGATATCATCATGGCGGAACCGAAGGCCCTGATAGGCTTTGCCGGCCCCCGTGTCATCGAACAGACGATCCGTCAAAAACTTCCCGAGGGATTTCAACGGGCCGAATACCTCCTGGAGCACGGCATGGTTGATGTGATTGTCCCGCGGAAAGAGCTGAAGCACCGTCTCTCCCAGATCGTGAAAATGCTGTTCCGGGCCCCTTCCCCCGGACCCGTGAATGCATCCCGGACCTGACGGCCCGTCGCGCGGAATCAGCACTCGCACCGGTACCGTCTCCACCATGACCTATCAGGAAATCCTGTCGCATATCTACGGTCTCGGCCGATTCGGCATGAAGCCTGGCCTGGAGAGAATTTGCTCCCTTCTGAAGGCCCTGTCGAATCCCCAGGACCGTCTCCGCGTGATCCATGTGGCGGGGACCAACGGCAAAGGTTCGACTGCCGCCTTTCTTTCCGCAATACTGACCGCGGCGGGGCATCGGGTGGGACTTTTCACCTCTCCCCACCTGCTTGCCTTTCCGGAGCGCATCCGCATCAACGGCAGGGAGATTCCGGAACCGGACGTGGTTTCATGCGCTGAACGGGTGCTGTCTGCCGCCCCACCGGGGACAACCTTTTTCGAGATAGTCACGGCCATGGCCTATCTCCATTTTGCGGAGCACGGTGTGGGTCCGGCGATCATGGAAGTTGGAATGGGGGGAAGGCTCGACGCCACCAATGCCGCGTCCGGTATTCTCTCACTCATCTCGCCCGTGGCCTTGGACCATTGCGAACACCTGGGAAACGACATCTCCCGCATAACCCGAGAAAAGGCGGGGGTAATCAAGGCCGGCCGCCCTGTCGCCATCGCCCCCCAGCATCCCGACGCCCTGGAGAACATTGCCGCAACCTGCTCAGACCTCGGAAGCCCTCTCTTCCGTGACGGCGTTGATTTTGCCGCTGAATGGGAATCAGACGGGCTGGCATACCGAGGGCTCGACCTGCACTTGAAGGGCCTTAGACCGGGGATACCCGGCACCTACCAGAAAACGAACGCTGCGCTGGCCCTCTGCGCTTCGGAACTTCTCCACCGTGGGGGGCTGGCCGTCTCCGAAAGCGCGGCACGACAAGGAATAGAGCAGGCTTTCTGGCCAGGTAGGATGGAGATGTTCCCCGGCCCTCCCCGGGTCCTCCTCGACGGCGCCCATAACCCGGCGGGCGCGCAAGCTCTGGCCGGAGCCCTGGGCGACGTGCCCAGAGAAAGGCTTATTCTGGTCATCGGCGTTGCAGGCGACAAGGATGTGGAGGGTATCCTCGCTCCCTTGCTTCCCGGTGCCGATCGCATTATCGCCGTGTGCCCGGAGATTCCACGGGGACTCCCGTGCCGGGAACTCTCCGAGCGCTGCCGTGCGCTCGGCCGCCGGGCCGAAAAGGGGGGAGGAGTGGCAGCGGGACTGAACATGGCATTTTCACTGGCGTCAGCCCGCGATCTGATCCTGGTGTGCGGTTCCCTCTTCACCGTCGGCGAAGCGCGGGCGCGACTGCTTTCACGAACTTTTGAACCGTTTCGCGGCTAAGGTGCGGATCCCATGAGAGACAAACCTTCACGATTTCTTCTTTCCGTACTGCTTCTGTTTGCCGGAGTCTCTCCGTGCGTGGGCCTGGAAGCCGCTATGCCCGGACCGGACACAGTCAGGATTGAAGCCGACAGCGTTGGGTACAACGGTCGGAACGACTCGTACACCGCTACCGGAAAGGTGCGCATCGATTGGAGCGGCACCACGATGTTCGCCGATACCGTATCCCTTCTGCAACGGGGCACCGTGGCGACCGCCGAGGGAAACATCCTCGTACGGAAGGAAGAGAATACCATTCACGGCGACAGCGCCTCCTTCAACTTGGAAACGGGAAAGGGAGAAATCACCAACGGCAGGCTGTTCGTGCACCAGGGAAACTTCCGCGTCACCGGCAGAAAACTGCTGAAGACCGGTCCGGATGATTACCGCATCGAAGGCGGGTCCTTCACCACCTGTGACGGAGATGTCCCCAGCTGGAAATTCAGCGCCGCGGAACTGGATGTAACCAGAGAAGAGTACGCGGTGGGCCGCCATGCCCTCTTCTACATCAAGGACATTCCTCTTCTCTACCTCCCCTACATCGTCTACCCGGTCAAGGAAACGCGGCAGTCCGGCTTCCTGCTCCCACGCATCGGCAATTCCACGAAAAAGGGATTCTTCCTTGAACTCCCCTACTACCTGGTTGTTTCACCGAGCCGGGAAGCGACAATTTACCTTGATGTCATGACAAGCAGAGGAGTCGGGGCCGGCACGGAGTACCAGTATATCATGCGTTCCGGAGGCCATGGGGAGCTGAACGCCTTCCTGATGTACGACACCGAAAAGGATATGACGCGCGGAACCCTTGCAGCCAAGCACCAGCAGTCTTTTTCCCCCACCCTCTCCTTCACCGCGGACATCAGCCTGACACTCGATCGTGACTTCTTCCGCGACTTCGGAGAGGTTACAGGAGAATACAACAAACAATACCTGGAAAGCGTCGCCTTTCTGACCAAGCAGTGGGAACGCTTCTCCCTCACCACCGAACTGCGATATACCCAAGACCTGTATGCGGAGAAGAACAGCCTCACTCTCCAGAAACTGCCCATAATCACCATGACCGGAATCAAGCAGAGAGTGGGGGCAACACCCTTTTTCGTCTCCGTGGATTCCAGCTTTACCGATTTTTACCGGGATACCGGCTTGCAGGGCCAGCGCCTCGACTTCCATCCCATGCTTTCCTACTACGCATCCCCCGTCGGGATTCTTGAGGGCTCAGCCTGGATCGGGTACCGTCAGCGCCTTTACAACACCTACGGCGGCGACTCCTCTTCAGGGTTCACCTCCACTGGCATTCCGGACGCCGGAGCTGCGCTTTCCACAACCCTGACCCGCGTGTATGAAACGGGCTGGGGCGACCTGAAGAAGATCCGGCACACCATGATCCCGGAAATATCCTACGTCTACCGGCCCCGGAAAAACCAGGAAGGCCTACCTTTTTTCGACTACTATGATCGCCTTGTCGCCCAGAACATGGTGAGCTACTCTTTCACGAACTATCTGACCGGCAAGTACCTCTCCGGCGACACCCCGGCAACCTACCGTGACCTGGCCTACCTCCGGATATCCCAAGGGTACGAGTTCAGCGGGGCACGACGCGACGTCCTGACTCTGGTTGATGAGGGAAAACCGTTCACCGACATCCGCCTGGAGACAAAAGTCTATCCCACGGAAAAGGTGTCACTCTCCCTTGACAGCCGATTCAACCCTTACCATCTGCACTTTTCCACCTTTGCCGTTGCCACGGACGTGGCGGATGGCAAAGGCAACAGGGTCGGGGTGGGCTACCGTTTCGCCCAAGACCAGGTCCGCTACCTGGAAGGAAAACTCGATCTGAACTACCTCAGCCCGTTTGTCTTCCACTACATCACCCGCTACGCTTTCGATACGAGGGATTTTATCGAATCGTACTATGCGCTGGAGGTAAAACAGAAATGCTGGGGAGTGACGTTTACGTACCGGGAACGGCCGGGAGATCATGGTTTCACTATCGGATTCACGCTGTCGGGGCTCGGCTCAATCGGGAAGTTCAAGGCATTCTGATCCTCGACTAGGATCACCATGGACTGCAGAACTTCCGGTCCGGAACCTACTCCTGATTTCCCTTTACAAAGAAAAGATA
>JAAZOO010000182.1 GCA_012797715.1 Geobacteraceae bacterium
AGATCCTGGTCCACACCCGCCAGCACTACGACCCGGAGATGTCGGATGTCTTCTTTGACGAGCTCGGGATAACGGAACAGTATTGATTCCAAGGGATTCCTCTGGGAGGCAGGTCAGACCGTTATCCATATCCTCATATAGGATTAAGTAAGACACATCTTACTGATCAGTATGGATATTGGCATCATCAGGATGAGTTCTAAAGGACAGATTGTTATTCCGGCGTCCATGAGAAACGATATTACCGAGGGCGAACAGCTTCTTGTTATCAAGGAAGGCGATCGTATTATCTTAAAACCCCTTGACACGCTTGAAGCGTCAGTCAAAGAGGACATCTTGTTTGCCGAGAAAACTGAACGGGCATTCCTTGAATACGAGAAGGGGAATTTTTCAAGAAAGAAAGGTGCAGACTTTATTGATGAACTGAAATCATGGTAACCGTTGCCTACAGCTCATCCTTCGAAAAAACGATTAGAAAAATCAGGGATGAACGAACCAAAGAACGGTTAAAGACACAGATCATCAAGATTGTCGATGATCCCGACATCGGAAAACCGATGCGGTACAGCCGGAAGGGTACAAGGGAAGTGCATATACCTCCGTTTCGTCTCTCGTATTACTATGACAGACAGAACGACCTGCTTATTTTTCTCGCATTGTATCACAAGGATGACCAATGACGACATACTCGCAGCGGGATTCAAGAAGAAACCAGATCAAACCTGATGCCTGCCGTATCCTTTTTCACCTCTTCATATCCCCTGCTTCATCCGTCTGGAATATTCGCGTTTTTCCCGGGATGCCTCTTCCAGGGTCGAAGATTGAACATTTCCAGGTTGTGTATGCATCGCGAGGAGTGGATTTGAATTTGCATAGAGGGGAGAAATATACGTGAAACTCGTCACCGTTGTCGGCGCAAGGCCGCAGTTTGTCAAGTGCGCACCGCTCTCCCGGGAGATCCGGAAAGAACACACGGAGATCCTGGTCCACACCGGCCAGCACTACGACCCGGAGATGTCGGATGTCTTCTTCAGGGATCTTGCGATCCCGGAACCTGACTACCACCTCGGGGTGGGATCGGGAAGCCACGGGGAGCAGACCGGCGAGATCCTCGCCCGCATCGAGCAGGTGCTGCTCAAGGAGAAGCCGGACATGGTGATTGTCTTCGGTGACACGAATTCCACCCTGGCTGGGGCCCTGTCGGCCACTAAACTCCACATCCCTGTCGCCCACGTGGAGGCCGGCCTTCGGAGCTTTGACCGGAGCATGCCTGAAGAGATCAACCGGGTTGTGACCGATCATGTCTCTGACCTGCTGTTCTGCCCGACGCGGACCGCGGTTCGGAACCTGGCAGACGAGGGGATAACGAGAGGTGTGCACCTTGTCGGGGACGTGATGGTCGATGCCCTCGAATACAACCGGCATATCGCAGCGAAGAAATCACGGATTCTGGAACGGTTCGGGCTTCCCCCAGGAGGATATCTCGTGGTGACCGTCCACCGCCCGGCAAACACGGACAACTGGGAGCACATGGACGCGATCCTGTCTGCACTCGGGGAGTCGGGACAGCCCGTCCTTTTTCCCGTCCACCCCCGGACAAAAAAGATGCTGAATGAATTCGGCTGCTGGAGCGTGCTGCCGAAGAATATAATTGTGACCGAGCCTCTCGGGTACCTGGACATGCTCCAGGCCATGGCCAACGCGAGGAAAATACTCACCGATTCCGGCGGGATGCAGAAGGAGGCCTACCTGCTGGGAGTGCCATGCATTACACTTCGGGACACAACGGAGTGGGTGGAAACAGTCGAAGACGGGTGGAACGTGCTGGTGGGAGCGGATCGGGGGAAGATCTCGGAGGCGATCGTGGCATTTTCTCCCGAAAAGACGAGGAGCATGATCTATGGTGAGGTGGGGGCGTCCGGGAGGATTGCGAAGATCCTGGGAAGGCGGAGTGGCTTGAGCGGTGGGTGAACCGTGGTCTATGAGATACAATTTCTGTTG
>JAAZOO010000183.1 GCA_012797715.1 Geobacteraceae bacterium
CGAACCTCGTTCCGTGTACCTTTATCCTCTATTCTCGCTCCTCTACTCTCAATCCGAACGCGCGACATACCTCCGCAAAATCCGCCCCAGGCGGCGCGGCGACCTCCACCGTCCGGCCGTCCTCGCCGGGATAGGCCATGGAGCGGCAGTGGAGCATCAGGCGTGACGCGGCCTCTCCGCCGTACGTGGTGTCGCCCACGATGGGGAGTCCCCCAGAGGCAAGGTGCACCCGGATCTGGTGTGTTCTCCCCGTGAGAGGCCGGGCCTCCACCAGCGCGGCCCTCCCTGCCGCGGCACGTACCCGGAATTCCGTTCGCGCCTCCTTCCCCGGAGTCGCAACGCCGTACCTGGAGACTCCGACCTTTGCAATGGGGGCGTCGACTACCCACTCCCGCTCCTCCACCTCACCCGTCACCAGCGCCAGGTAGCGTTTTTCCACCTGCCCGTCCTTCAGGAGAGACGACAGGCGCGCTGCGGCCCTCCGGTTCTTGGGAAAGAGCATGACCCCGGAGGTGCCCCGATCGAGGCGGTGGACAATGCGTACCGCTTCTTCGCTTCCTTTTCCCCTCAGATAGGCTCCAACGGCGTACTCAACCGTGCCCTTCAACTGGTACGGAGTGCGCTGGGAATTGAACCCTGCCGGCTTGCACACCGCAAGCACGTCATCGTCTTCATAGAGGATGTCTTCCCTGCCATAGGCAAGTTCCCGAAAGCGTTCCGGCTCCATGACCCCCAGGAGGATGCCGTCCCCCTCGCGGAGCGTTCGGGACGCCACCCGCACCATGGTTTCATTCACGGCGCATCCCCCAAGGTCGATGATGCGGCGTATCCTGCTCTTGGACAGGGCCGGGAAAAGGAGGGCGGCGGCTTCATCCAGCCTTTTCCCGGCCTCTGCGGCGGTAACGGTTCCCTTCAGAATCATGGCGTTCCTTTCCCGGGGTGGCCCCCCAGTAGTTTCGGGACCCATGGTAGCGCTTCACGGTGAAAGGTTCAAGGCAAACATTCTTGCCCTGTTGGCCATGGCCTGCCGGTCCGTGTATAAACTTCGAACTGCTGACAACATTTTGAACGTTAAAATCCTTGATTTCTTTGTTCCACGTACTGCATAGTATTGTTTTGTTAATGAAAATATGTGGGGTATTGGGGGGAGTATGGGTATCGTCCGGATGGGAGGAGCAACCCCGGTATGCGCCACCTGCGCCTTCTGGCGAGGTCGGCGACAGGAGGCGGACGGCGACTGCGTGTTCAACAGCCGTGACGTGGGGGTGTGCTGCGGCCCCTCGTTTTCCGGTTTCAGCATGGGGGCGACGGCCACGTGCCGACAGTGGATACAGGGCTGCGCCTCCTCTTGCGAAAATCAATGACATGCCCTGTCCGAAAACCCGCGGCCTTGCAGAACCCTTGGCCCGAAATAGGGAGCGTCGCCCGTTCCCTTGTCAGTCTGCAAGGGTGGCACTGTATTTGCTTTCCTGTTGTTCCGGCGTTGTGCGCCCCCCATCTCCCCAGTGGTGGGCGGCGCATGTGCATGGGTTGACGTATCCCCGGTGAACGTATACACTACACATTTTATTGGCACGGATAAACACGCAACGGCAGAAAGACGGTATGTATAGAATTCTATCCTCCCATGGCATCATCCCCCTATTCCTGATCCTGTGCCTTCTGGGCGGGTGCGGCGGGTACGCCGACCTCCCCGCCGGCACGGTCAAGCCGATTTCCGGGTGGCTCGACTCCGCTGTTGTTGAACGGCAGGAGGTGGCCGTAGCGCCGCCGGATGCGGATGTCCCGCCGCCCGCCGACTACCTGATAGGCCCCGGTGACGTGTTGTACATCAACGTGGAGGGGCGTCCGGAATTCATGATTGCGCCTCCGAACGCTTCCGGCAAGGTTCAGGGTAGCCGCGTGGACGGCCGCGGTTTCGTTCATCTCCCCATCGCCGGTCCGGTCCAGGTGGCGGGTCTCTCCGTCTCCCAGGCCCAGGCCCGCATCCGAGAGAAGCTCCTCACCTATCTGAAGAACCCGTGGGTGGTGGTGGAGATAGCCGAATACAAGAGCCATCCCCTCTACCTCCTGGGCCAGTTCAGGAATCCCGGAACCTATTACATGGACCGCAACCTGAACCTGGCGCAGGGGATAGCCCTCGGCAACGGCTTCGACATCACCGCGGACCTGCGGGGCGCGCGCATCAACCGCAACAACCGCATCCTTCCGGTGGATGTCTACGATCTCCTGGTCAACGGCAATGCCAGGCACAACATCTGGCTCAAGGGGGGGGATACGGTCTTTATTCCCGATACCAGGAATTCCCAGGTGTTCATCTTCGGCGCCGTGAAGAAACCGGGGCCGGTCCCCATGCTCCAGAGCGGCCTGAACCTTGCTCAGGCTATCGGCAGCGCCGAATTGCGGGACACGGGGTACGACTTTAAGCACGTGCGCATCATCCGCTCCCTTTCCGCAACCCACGGCGAACTGATTGTGATCGACTTCGACAAGATTCTGCGGGGCGAAGCCGTTCCCTTTCCCCTCATGGCCGGGGATATCATCTATGTACCGCGGAGCGGCATCGGGAGATGGAATGACGCCATTCAGGAGATTCTGCCGTCTCTGCAGGCCATCAGCGCCCTCCTGCAGCCCTTTGTCAATCTCAAGTACCTGACCGACTAGGGGCAGGAAACCATGTTCCCTTGTACTTTCAACTCTCAGCTCCGGAACCCGATGCCGACATGATGAACGACCCTTACAATGTGCCGCACTTCGAGCCGAATCCCATGGAGGAAGTCCACCTCCAGGACTATCTGAACGTCATTTTTCGCCGCCGCAAGGCTTTCTTTCTTGCCTTTCTTGCGGTGTTCATGGGTGTTGTCATCTATACCTTCACCATGAAGCCCGTGTACGAAGCGTCCGCCGTCCTCCACGTCAAGGACGAGAAGGCCAAGTCGGAACTCCTGGACATGCTTTCCGCGGGATCCGCGAACCCGGTGGACGCCGAACTGGAGATTCTCAAATCGCGGACCAACGCGGAGGAGGTGGTCCGTCAGCTCCACCTGAACTGGAGGATCGTCGACCGGCCGCGCCATGTCACCTTCCGCATCCTCGACTTCGCCTCCGTGGCGGAGCATCCTGTCTATACCGTGGAACTCACCGGCAACGGCGGCTATACGGTTCGCGGCACGGATGGGACCCTCGTGGGCTCCGGCCGCAGCGACCAGTTGTTCCGGAGCAACGGCGTCACCCTCTTCCTGGCCGACCTGAAAGGGAACAAGGGAGATACCTTCGGCCTGCGCATCCTTCCCTTCAACGACACCGTTTCCGGTCTGCGGAAACGGGTCAAGGCGGCGGAGGTGGGCAAGAAGACCAACATCATCTCGCTATCCTACACCAGCACCGATCCCGCCATGGCCCGGGACGTGGTCAACACCCTGGTGCACGTCTACCTGAACCAGAGCGTCGGCTTCAAGACCGAAGAGGCGAGCCGTACCGTTGGTTTCGTGGAGGAGCAGCTGAATGGTCTGCGCGGAGCGCTGGAGTCCTCGGAGAAGGATCTTCAGGCCTACAAGAGCTCCACCGGCGTGGTGCAGCTGGACGCCACCGCCCGGGAACTGATTGCCAAGCTTTCCGAAACGGAAAGGGAACGCACTGCCGTCACCCTGCGCAAAAAGCAGACCGAATTCGCCCTTGCCTCCCTGCAGGACGCGGCACGCCGGGGCGTCACCTATGCGCCGGCGGTTACCCGGGATGATCCGCTGGTGGCCAACATGGCCGGCAAACTGGCGGAGCTGGAGGTGCAGCGGAGGGCGCTCCTCACCGATGCCACCGAGAACCATCCGGCGGTAAAGGAGGTGAAGGGGCAGATTGACGAGCTGCAGCGCAAGATCCGATCCACCTACGAGAACGAGCTGCGGACCCTTGCCCGGCAGGAGACCGACATCAACGGCCAGCTGGCCCGCTACGAGGGCCTTCTCAGAGGGCTCCCCGAGGCGGAGCGTGACCTGGCCAAGCTGACGCGCGTCACCAAGGTGAATGCGGACATCTATACCTTTCTCCTCCAGAAGCACGAAGAGGCCCGCATTGCACGGGCCTCCACCATCAGCAACATCAGCGTCGTGGACCCGGCCATCGAGCCCGACAGACCGGTGAAGCCCCGCAAGGGGAAAAACCTCCTCCTGGGCCTGCTCGTGGGGTGCATGCTGGGGGTCGGCCTCGCCTTTTTCCAGGAATACCTGGACGACACCATCAAGGATGTGGATGCGGCCAAGCGGGAGCTGAAATGGCCCCTGCTGGCGGTTATCCCGTGCATCGAGGATGCCCAGGAGCGGGAGAAGGAGAGGAGAATATCCCTCGTTGCCCACATGGAGCCCAAGTCCCAGGTTGCCGAGGCGTTCCGGGCGATCCGCACCGGCATCCATTTCTCCTCCCTCAGCAAGAGGAAACAGGTCCTCCTGGTCACCAGCACCTTCCCCGGTGAGGTGAAGAGCACGGTCAGCGCCAACATGGCCTGTATCTTTGCCCAGACCGGCTCTCCGGTAATCATCATCGACTGCGACCTGCGCCGCTCCACGCTCCATGAAAAATTCGGCCTGAGCAAGGTGCCCGGCCTCACCAACCTGCTGGCCGGAGACGCCCCTCTCGAGCAGGTGGTATGCCATACGCCGATACCCAATCTCGACTTTATCGGCGCCGGCGCAACCCCCCCGAACCCGGCAGAGCTCCTGGGCTCCCGGGAAATGGCCGACCTGGTGGCGCGCCTGCGCACCACCTACGAAATCATCCTCATCGATGCGCCGCCGGTGCTGGCGGTAACGGACGCCCCCCTTCTCACCGCCGTAGCCGACGTCGCCATGGTGGTCATCGAAGCGGGGCGGGTCCCGGTCAAGGCAGCGCGCCAGATGCGCGAGACCCTGGCCGGCGTCAATGCCCCCGTCGTGGGCATGATCATCAACGACAAGAGCGGCAAGGGCCGCGAAGGGTACGGATACGGCTATTACGGCGGCAAGTACGGCTACTACGGCTACGGCTACTACGGCTACGGCTACCATGAAGAGAAGCCGGAGCCGAAGAAGGGAGCCCGAATGCCGGAATTTCTGGTGCGCTTCCTGAAAAAGCTCACCAGGGAATAGGCCGGGAACCGCCATGATAGATTACCATGCGCATATCCTTCCCGGCGTGGATGACGGAGCCGCGGACACCGCCGAGGCGCTGGCCATCGCCGCCATCCTGTCCGACGCTGGATTCACCGACGTGCACTGCACCCCGCACCGCATGCGGGGAAGCTACGATGCCCCGCCGTGCCGCATCCGCCAAGCCGTGGAAGAGCTGCGTGAAGCCGTGGACGCCGCCCGCATCCCCCTGCGGCTGCATGTGGGGAGTGAATACTACGGCGACGAATATCTGACGACCCTGCTCGACACCCCGCTTCCCCTGGGCGATTCGAGCCTTATCCTCATGGAAGCTCCCCTCCAGGCATCATCCTCGCTTCTCCGTTCCACCGCCTTTCAGGTTGTCTGCCGAGGATTTTCTCCTCTTATCGCCCATCCGGAACGCTGCGCGATCCTGGGGTCCTCCGGGCGCGGCGACGCGGGTGCGCGCTCATTCCTGGGAACGGTCCTGAAGCTTGCCCATGCCGGGCTGGGAAGCTGCCGCCGGAAAGAAACAGAACCGGAGCTTTCCGGCATGCTGCGCTCCATGGGGTGTCTCTTCCAGGGAAACCTGGGAAGCTTTGCCGGGATCTACGGTGAACGGGTGCGCCGCCAGGCCCTCCGTAACCTGCGCGCAGGGCTCTACGACTGCCTCGGAACCGATGTCCATACCGCGCGCGGTCTGGGCGACTGGCTCCCGCGGGCGCTGCGGGAGGTGGAGAGTATCGTGGGAGCGCAAGGGATGAAGGAACTCCTGTCTCCTGCCGCCGCCGCACCGTCGCCCTCTCTGTGCACGGCCGCGTTCCGCTGACCGCCGCAACCACACACGCAAATGAGAAAGGTATTTCCATGAAGAAAGCCCTCGTCACCGGCATCACGGGACAGGACGGCTCCTACCTGACGGAGCTGCTCCTGGAGAAGGGATACGAGGTGCACGGCATCATCCGGCGCTCCTCATCCTTCAACACCGGCAGGATCAACCACCTCTATCGCGACCCCCACGAGTCGGGGGTGCGCATGTTCCTGCACTACGGGGATCTGGACGACGCCAGCTCCCTCAACAGGGTGCTGCGGGAGGTCCGGCCCGACGAAATCTACAACCTGGGCGCCCAGAGCCATGTCAAGGTCTCCTTCGATATCCCGGAATACACCGGGGAGGTGGATGCCCTGGGTGCCGTCCGCATCCTGGAAGGGATCCGGGAAACCGGGCTGAACACCAGATTCTACCAGGCTTCCTCCTCGGAACTCTACGGCAAGGTCTTGGAAACTCCGCAGCGGGAGACCACCCCTTTCTACCCCCGCTCCCCCTATGCCTGCGCCAAGGCATACGCCTTCTACATCACCGTCAACTACCGGGAGAGCTACGGCATGTTCGCCTGCAACGGCATCCTCTTCAACCACGAATCACCACGGCGCGGCGAGACCTTTGTCACGCGCAAGATCACCCGCGCCGCGGCCAGGATCAAGCTCGGGCTTCAATCGTGCCTCTACCTGGGAAACCTGGAGGCCCGGCGCGACTGGGGATTCGCCGGCGACTACGTGGAGGCCATGTGGCTCATGCTCCAGCAGCCGGAGCCGGACGACTACGTGGTGGCAACCGGTGAAACGCGCTCCGTGCGTGAGTTCGCCGAAAAGGTCTTTGCCCGCCTCGACATGCCCCTGGAGTGGCAGGGTGCGGGCGTTCACGAGAAAGGCGTCGACGCACGCACCGGACGCATCGTCATCGAGGTCGATCCCAAATACTTCCGTCCGGCAGAGGTGGATCTCCTCCTGGGTGACGCCGCCAAGGCCCGCGCCAGGCTCGGATGGTCTCCGCGGACGGACCTGGACGGCCTGGTGGCCATGATGACCGACGCGGACCTTGCACTGGCGGAACGGGAAAAGAGGGCGAACGGATGATGAAGTCACGCAGGAAGGTATCCGTCATCGGTCTCGGCTACGTGGGGCTTCCCGTGGCCGTGGCCTTCGGCATGAAAGACAGGACCATCGGTTTCGACGTGAACCGGGAGCGGATCGCGGAACTCAGGAGCGGCCACGACCGGACCGGCGAAGTTGCCCCGGAGGAACTGGCCGCGGCCGACCTGCTGTTCACCGACTCCATCGACGATCTGCGCGGGGCCGACTTTCACATCGTGGCGGTCCCGACACCGGTGGACGATGCCAAGCGGCCCGATCTCTCCCTGCTGCTCCGGGCATCGGAGACCGTGGGCCGCGCGCTGAAGAGGGGGGACATCGTGGTGTACGAGTCCACGGTCTACCCGGGCGTCACGGAGGAGGAATGCGTGCCGGTGCTGGAGCGCGTCTCGGGGCTCGCCTTCGGCGCGGACTTCACCGTCGGCTACAGCCCGGAGCGCATCAACCCGGGCGACAGGGAGCACACTTTCACGAAAATACGGAAGGTCGTATCCGGCTCCGACCCGGAAACCCTTGAGATTGTGGCATCCGTCTACGGGTCGGTAGTCACCGCCGGAGTCCACCGGGCCGCCTCCATCAAGGTGGCCGAGGCGGCCAAGGTCATCGAGAACACCCAGCGGGACCTGAACATCGCCCTCATGAACGAGCTGGCACTGATCTTCGACCGGATGGGCATCGATACTCTGGACGTGCTGGAGGCGGCCGGCACCAAGTGGAACTTTCTTCCCTTCCGCCCCGGCCTGGTGGGAGGGCACTGCATCGGCGTGGATCCCTACTATCTGACCCACAGGGCGGAGCAGACCGGCTACATCCCCCAGGTAATCCTGGCGGGCCGCCGCATCAACGACGGTGTCGGCACGTTCATCGCGCAGCGCACCATCAGGGAGATGATCCACTCCGGGTCCAACATCCTCGGTTCCACGGTTACGGTTCTGGGGTTGACCTTCAAGGAAGACTGCCCGGACATCCGCAATTCCAAGGTCATCGACATCATCCGGGAGCTGCAGGACTACGGAATTTCCGTCCAGGTGCACGATCCCCTCGCCGAACCCGCCGAGGTCGAGCGTGAATACGGGCTTCACATAACCCCCTTCGGGGAACTGAGGCCCGCTGCCGCGGTCGTTGTCGCCGTGGCCCACCGCCGCTATCGGGAGATGCCCCTGGAAGCCTTCCGGCCGCTGATGGCCGGCAGCGTCCTTATCGACGTGAAGGGCATCTTTGATGCGGCGGCGGTTCGCGGGGCGGGCATCAGGTTCTGGAGGCTGTGAGCAAGGGATACCTGAGGATGGAACCGACAGGCATTGTTCAGGGAGTTTCCCCGAGCTTCTCCCCGAGACGCGGATTCAGGGGAGGGGGATGATTTTGTCCCCGCGCAGAGCGGGATACGCAAGGTGCCGCAGGTGCATGCCCTTGTTCCCTGAATTTCCCGGAACGGACACCCCAATCCGTGGAGCGGCTGCCGCATCCCTCTGCGGGGCGCCTCCCTTTTCCTTCGTGCCGCAGACTCCGGCACAGCATCAACTCCCCTGTCTCAATCCTCCGTGACCAAACCAATCCCCGCGCCATGAAAATCGGCGCAGACAAGGCGACAGAAAGCAAGCCGGCAGGGTGATGCGATTCCGGATCCTGCCTGGAGAACTCCCCCTCCTTTCCTTGGGGCCGTGCAGAGCATCTCCTCCGCCCGGCGATCTTCCTGCTGTTTTTCCCACATCCCCGCATTTCCATCCCCTCCGGCCCGGTTCCGCGCCGGCCCCTTCCTGGTCCGTCTGTCGGGATAAACCGGTGTTTTGCTGAAGCGGCCGGGCAGTCAAGGGATGCCCCCCTTTCCGGCGCAAAATCCGTGCAGGATTCCCGATGCGCCGGACCGTGATTCACCCCATCTCTCCGCGAACCCTCGTTTCCTGCGACACCTG
Organism: Geobacteraceae bacterium; assembly: GCA_012797715.1. Taxonomy (GTDB): domain Bacteria; phylum Desulfobacterota; class Desulfuromonadia; order Geobacterales; family Geobacteraceae; genus RPRC01. The sequence continues at coordinate 8,963 of JAAZOO010000183.1, forward strand.
TATCGTTACATGTGGATTGCTTCCGGCTGGCTGAGACAGGTGATTTCCCGGCTCTCAGGGGGGTGTTTTCCGGAAGGCTGGAACGATGTTTTGAAAAATGGGTGTCATATTGAGACGTTGCAGGGAACAGTGCCCTCTTTTTCCCTGGTTGGTATGGGAGTTGCCAATAGGGAGCACAGATGTGGGCGAAAACCTTTCCACCCGGAAACAAACAGAGAGGCGGTGAAGCGTGTATCCGGGTAACGGGAAACAGTGCCCGACAGAAGGAACGAGTGAAAGGTCCGGACAGAAGTACGTGCGGCTGATTTCCCGTACAACAATCCTCCCCATGGTATGGGGCAGTGCAGTTCCTCCCTCTTTGCTGCCCCAAATTTTTTGCCGATGACTTCGATGCGGTCATGGTCGATTGATACATAGATGTTCGTGCGATGCTGGGAATGCATGTTTCAGAGGTGCCCGTCGCCTTCTGTTGCAGTATCTGGAGAGAAAGGAGGGACAAGGATCACGGAATGACGGAAATGGGCGTCGTTCGCAGAAAGGGAAGAAACGCGTATCTTTCTGCCGTGCTGTCGGTTTCCTGTCAAAACATAGTTTCTTGCGGTCGTGGCCGCGAAATTGTCATGTGTCGGAGAGGACTGAATTGTCCTGGAAAGGCGGAGTGGAGTATCAGGCAGGCGCCGGGAGCCGTGCCATGTGTCTCGTGCGGGATACTCGGCGCTACTTCAAATGAAAAGGGGGTTTTATGAGGATGATGATGAAGAAGGTTCTGTTTTCTGTTGCAGCGGCGGTTCTTGGAAGTATCTGTCTTGCGGGCGGCCCGGGCACGGCGCACGCTGGGATCATTCCCTACAGCGTCATTGCCCCCCATGAATACCAGTTGCCGGTAGGACCCGACATCCCGAAGGACGGCATCAATCTTCTCCTCTCCTACAACACCTTCCGGGACGAAGGAAGGGCGTGGGACGGCGAGAGCCCGGTACGGAGCCTGTTCGCCAACGTCAACAAGTTTGCCCACATCTTCAGGATAGACGGGCTGGACAAGTGGGGCTTCCTGTGGGAAGGCGTGCTCGGCTTCGGAAGCCTGCAGATGAAGAACAACACCAGCGAAACGGGGATGATTGACGGCCAGACCGGCCTCGTCGCCTGGTACAACCCCATCCCGAACATGTCGTGCGTTCTGGAGTACTGGCTGTACCTGCCCATCGGCAGCGACAATCTGTCCGGGCATTCCTGGGACCACAGCTTCGCCTTCATGTTCAACTACCACACCGGCGGCTTCACCTTTGACGGCGACTTCGGCTACAAGCTCAAGGGCGACTACCGGGACGGCGGGATGCACCTGGAGCAGGGCAACGTCTTTTTTGCCAATGCCGGCTTTGCGTACAAATTCATGAACCGGGTCGAGCCGTTCTTCAAGGTGGACTACCAGACGACGGAGACGGGAAAAGACAAGGCGACCGGAGAGAAGACCG
>JAAZOO010000184.1 GCA_012797715.1 Geobacteraceae bacterium
CACCTCCCACCTCAGAATCGGGAAAGAAGTCATCCGTTCTCCCTACCTGGTGGACCAGGCCGATTTCATCGCCTGTCACAACTTCACCTTTCTGGAGAAAGTCGACATGCTTTCCAAGGCCAAGGAGGGGGCAACCTTCCTTCTCTGCTCGCTCCACGAGCCGGATCGGGTCTGGGACGCCATTCCGGTGGAGGTGCAGCGCCAGATCATCGACAAGCGGCTGAAGCTCTATGTGATCAACGCGGTCAGGATCGCCGAGGAACTGGGGCTGGGCGGCAGGATCAACGTGATTATGCAGACCGCCTTCTTCAAGATCTCCGGCATCCTGCCCCTGGAGACCGCCCTGGAGTCCATCAGGGAAGCCATCGCCAAGACCTACGGCAAGGCGGGCGAGAGGGTGGTGGAAATGAACCGGGCCGCCGTGGATGCAGCCTTGGAAAGCATCCATGAGGTGACGGTCCCGTCGCGGGCCGACGGTTCGGTCGTGAAACCGCCGCTGGTGTCCGCCGATGCCCCTCCCTTCGTCAAGGATGTGCTGGCCGCCATCATCGCCGGCAAGGGAGACGCCATCCCGGTTTCCCGGATGCCGTGCGACGGGACCTTCCCGTCGGCCACCTCCCGCTACGAGAAGCGGAACATCGCCATCGACATCCCGGTGTGGGACGAGGCGCTCTGCGTCCAGTGCGGCATCTGCTCCCTGGTCTGCCCCCACGCCACCATCCGGATGAAGATCTACGACCCGGCCTGTCTGGCCTCGGCGCCCGCGACCTTCAAGTCTGTCGACGCCAGGGGGGGCGAGTTCGCGGGGATGAAGTTCACCCTCCAGATCGCGCCCGAGGACTGCATCGGCTGCGGCCTCTGCGTGCGCAACTGCCCTGCCAGGGATAAGGCGAACCCGGAGCGCCGGGCCATCGCCATGGCGCCCAAGGCGCCGCTCAGGGAGCAGGAGGCGGCCAACTGGGAGTTCTTCCTCGCATTGCCGGAACCGGCTCCGGAGCGGGTGAAGCTGGATACGGTCAAGGGGAGCCAGCTGGTCAAGCCTTTGTTCGAGTTTTCCGGCGCCTGCGCCGGCTGCGGCGAGACCCCGTACCTGAAGCTCCTCTCCCAGCTGTTCGGCGACCGGCTGCTCATCGCCAACTCCACCGGCTGCACCTCAATCGTCGGCGGGAACCTTCCCACCACACCCTGGTCGGTGCGCGGCGACGGCCGGGGGCCGGCCTGGTCCAACTCCCTGTTCGAGGACACGGCTGAGTTCGGCTTCGGCATGCGGCTCGCCGTGGACAAGCTGACCGAATCGGCCCTGGAGCTGCTGGAGGGGCTCATGTCATGCGGGTGCAAGGTCTGCGTCGAGATGCGCGGGCTGATGACCGAGACCCTGAACGCGGATCAGTCGGACCAGCGGAATATCGAGGAACAGCGTGCCCGTGTGGAAAAGCTCAAGGACGGCCTCGCATCTTGCGCCGACCCGGCTGCCGTCCGCCTCATGGAGGTGGCCGACTACCTGGTGAAGAAATCGGTCTGGTGCGTGGGCGGGGACGGCTGGGCCTACGATATCGGCTACGGCGGTCTGGACCACGTGGTCGCATCGGACCGGAACATCAACCTTTTGGTGCTGGACACGGAGGTCTACTCCAATACCGGGGGGCAGGCATCCAAGTCCACCCCGCTGGGGGCGGTGGCCCAGTTCGCCGCCGGCGGCAAGGGTACCCCCAAGAAGGACCTGGGGCTGATGGCCATGTCCTACGGCACCGCCTACGTGGCCGCGGTTTCCCTTTCGAACCCGGCCCAGCTCATCAAGGCGATGCTGGAGGCCGAGGCCTATGACGGTCCGTCCCTGGTCATCGCCTATGCCCACTGTATCGCCCACGGCATCGACATGGCGAACGGCATCGAGGCGCAGAAGATGGCGGTGGCCTGCGGCCACTGGCCCCTGTACCGCTACAATCCGGTTCTGGCCGATCAGGGGAAGAACCCGCTGCAATTGGACAGCAAAGCCCCCACCATCTCCTTCGGCGAGTTCGCCGCCACCCAGAACCGTTTCCGGGTCCTGAAGAAGGCCAACCCGGCCGCGGCAGAGGAGTTGATCCGGAGGGCGGATGCGTGGACCGCGCGGCGGCAGGCGCTCTACCGGAAGCTGGCGGAATAGGATTAATATCAGCCATCCCCCCTCAGTCGAATCCCGGGGGAGGGGAGAGCTGCTGCCTGACATGCCTTGTAGGGGCTCCCCCCTGTGGGTGCTCTCAATTGGGCAGGCACGGGGACCTGCCCCTACACCCTTGCCCTCCTCCCGTCGAGGGGGGGATAATCATAAAAAGAAGACATCATGGAGAATACAATCATGCAGAATATGAACCCGAAAGTTCTCATCATCATGGGAAGCGACTCGGACTACCCGGTGCTGGAAGAGGGGGCCAAGGTGCTGAAAAGCTTCCACATCCCCTTCGAAATGCACGTCTCCTCGGCCCACCGCTCGCCGCGCAAGACCGAGGAGCTGGTGTCCGGCGCCGCCGGGCGCGGCATCAAGGTCATCATCGCCGCCGCCGGGGTGGCGGCACACCTTCCCGGGGTGGTGGCGGCCGGAACCATCCTGCCGGTCATCGGCGTTCCCATGGCCGGCGGAGCGCTGAACGGCGTGGACGCGCTCTACTCCATCGTCCAGATGCCGGGCGGGGTGCCGGTGGCGACCATGGCCATCGGCAAGGCCGGGGCAAAAAACGCCGGGATTCTGGCGGTCCAGATATTGGCCCTGGCGGATGCGGAGCTTTCCCGGAAGCTGGTCCGGTATCGGGAGGAAATGGCGCGCGAGGTGGAGGAGAAGGACGCGAAGCTGAACCGGATGCTGCAAGGCGAAGGCTGAAGAGCTAATCTTGATAGAGCGTGGAGACGACGATGGAGAGAAGAAAATTCAAAAAGATCCTCGCCGCCAACCGGGGCGAGATAGCGATACGGATATTTCGGGCCTGCAGCGAGCTGGGAATCGCGACGGTGGCCATCTATTCCCAGGAGGACAGGCTGTCCCTGTACCGCTACAAGGCCGACGAGGCCTATCTGGTGGGGAAGGGGAAGAGCCCGGTGGACGCCTACCTGGGCATCGATGAGATTATCGAACTGGCCTTGAGCAAGGGGGTTGACGCCATTCATCCCGGTTACGGCTTCCTGTCCGAGAACTCCGAATTCGCGGAAAAATGCGAAGCGGCGGGCATCGTCTTCATCGGACCCACGGCGGAGATGCAGCGGATGGTGGGGGACAAGATCGCGGCCCGCAAGGTGGCCATCGCTGCCGGGGTGCCGGTGATCCCCGGTACCGACAGCCCCATCGAGACCGAGGCAGAGGCGCTTGCCTTCGCCGACACCGCCGGCTACCCCCTGATCATAAAGGCCGCCGCCGGCGGCGGGGGACGGGGGATGCGGGTGGCACGCAACCAGCGGGAGCTCCTGGAGGGGCTGGCCAGCGCCGCCAGCGAGGCGAGGGCCGCCTTCGGCAACGCGGCGGTGTTCCTGGAGCGCTACATCGAGCACCCCAAGCACATCGAGGTGCAGGTGCTGGGCGACAACCACGGCAACCTGGTGCACTTCTTCGAGCGTGACTGCTCCATCCAGCGCCGCCACCAGAAGGTGGTGGAGTTCGCTCCGGCCCTCTGCCTCACCCCCGAGCAGCGTCGCGACCTGTGCGAGGCGGCCCTGAAGGTGGCCCGCCACGTGAAATACCGCAACGCCGGGACCGTGGAATTCCTGCTGGACCAGGAGGGGAACTATTACTTCATCGAGATGAACCCCCGCATCCAGGTGGAGCACACCGTCACCGAGATGATCACCGGCAGGAACCTGGTGCAGGCCCAGATCCTGGTGGCCGAGGGGCACAGGCTTTCGGACCATGAAATTGATATTCCTTCCCAGGACGCCATCACCATGCGGGGCTTTGCCATCCAGTGCCGCATCACCACCGAGGACCCGGCCAACGGCTTCGCCCCGGACTTCGGCACCCTCAAGGCCTACCGCTCGCCTGGCGGTTTCGGTGTCAGGCTGGACGCGGGGAACGCCTTTGCCGGCGCCCACATCACCCCCCACTACGACTCCCTTCTGGTCAAGCTCAGCACCTGGGGACTCCATTTCAGGGAGGCGGCCCGGGTCATGGACCACGCCCTGCGGGAGTTCCGCATCCGGGGGGTCAACACCAACATCCCGTTCCTGGAGAACGTGGTGACCCATCCGGTATTCCTGGCGGGCGGTTGCGATACCTCCTTCATCGACAAGCATCCCGAGTTGTTGTCGATGAACGAGAAAAAGGACCGGGCCACCAGAATCCTGGGTTTCCTGGGGGACGTGATCATCAACGGTTCCCCCGGCATCAACAATCCGCTTCGATCCGCCGATCTGCTGGAGCCGAAGGTGCCCGAGGTGGATTATTCGCTTCCCAGACCCCATGGAACCGCAGACATCCTGCGGGAGCGGGGCGCAGAGGGGCTTTCCAAATGGATCCTGGAGCAGGAGCGGATACTGATCACCGACACCACCATGCGCGACGCCCACCAGTCGCTTCTGGCCACGCGGGTCAGGACCTTCGACCTGCTGCGCATCGCCGAGCCCACGGCGCACCTGGGGGCCGGGCTGTTCTCCCTGGAGATGTGGGGCGGCGCCACCTTCGACGTGGCCATGCGCTTCCTCAAGGAATGCCCCTGGCAGCGTCTCCACAAGCTGCGGGAGGCGATTCCCAACATCCTGTTCCAGATGCTGCTCAGGGGCTCCAACGCCGTGGGGTACACCAACTATCCCGACAACGTGGTGCAGCGGTTCGTCAAGGAGGCCGCCGAAGCCGGCATCGACGTCTTCCGGGTATTCGACTCCCTCAACTGGACCAAGGGGATGACCGTGGCCATGGACGCGGTCAGGAAGACCGGCAAGGTCTGCGAGGCATCCATCTGCTACACCGGCGACATCACCGACCCGAAGCGGGACAAGTATCCCTTGGAATACTACGTCTCCCTGGCGAAGGAACTGGAGAAGATGGGCGCCCACATCCTGGCCATCAAGGACATGGCGGGGCTCCTGAAACCCTTCGCGGCCCACAAGCTGGTCAAGGCCCTCAAGGAGGAGATCGGCATCCCGGTCCACCTCCACACCCACGACACCTCGGGCAACGGCGAGGCGGCTCTCCTCATGGCCTGCCAGGCCGGGGTGGACATCATCGACGCGGCCCTCTCATCCATCTCGGGGCTCACCTCCCAACCGAACCTGAACGCGGTAATCGCCGCCCTGCGCGGCAGCCAGTGGGACCCGCAACTGAACGAGGCGGGGCTGCAGAAGCTGGCCAACTACTGGGAGACGGTGCGCGACTACTACGCCCCCTTCGAATCGGGCCTGAAAAGCGGCACCGCCGAAGTCTACCGCCACGAGATTCCGGGCGGCCAGTACTCCAACTACAAGCCGCAGGTTGCGGCCCTGGGTCTCCTTGACCGGTGGGACGAGTGCAAGGAGATGTACCACCAGGTCAATCTCCTGTTCGGCGACATCATCAAGGTCACCCCGTCCTCCAAGGTCGTCGGCGACATGGCCATCTTCCTGGTCAAGAACAACATGACCGTGGAGGACGTCTTCACCAGGGGAGATGAGATGACCTTCCCCGAGTCGGTGGTCGGCTTCTTCAAGGGGATGATTGGCCAGCCCTACGGCGGCTTCCCTGAGAAGCTGCAGCAGATTATCCTGAAAGGGGAAAAGCCCATCACCTGCCGGCCCGGCGAACTGCTGGAGCCGGTGGACTTCGAGGCCGAGCGGATGAAGCTCCAGGAAAAGGTCGGCCACCGGGTGGACGACAAGACCCTGCTTTCCCATATCCTCTATCCGAACGTGTATCCGGAGTTCGACAAACACCGCCGGACCTGCTCCGATACCTCGGTGATACCGACTCCGGTCTTCTTCTACGGCTTGGAGCCGGGCCAGGAGACCGCGGTGGAGATCGAGCCGGGCAAGACCCTGATCATCAAGCTGAACGCCATCGGCGCGCTCCATTCCGACGGCACCCGCCAGGTGTTCTTCGAACTGAACGGCCTGGCCCGCCAGGTAACGGTGCGCGACCAGAGCGCCGCCGCGGACGAGAAGGTCCGGCCCAAGGCGGAGGCCGGCAACCCGAAGCATATCGGCGCGCCCATGCCGGGCAAGCTCCTCAAGGTGAACGTCAAGGCCGGGGACGAGGTCAAGGCGGGTGATGTGCTGATGGTGACCGAGGCCATGAAGCTGGAGACCAACAGCAAGGCCAGGGCCGACGGGAAGATCGCCGAGGTGCTGTTCGCGGAGGGGGAAAAGGTGGAGAAGGAGGACCTCCTCATCGTGCTGTTCGATGGGTGCAAGGCGCGATGAGCCGGGAAACGGCATTTCTGCCGTCCCCTTTCTCGCGCCTATTTTCCTCGCGTACGTTCAGAATCGGGGAGGTCCCATGTAGCGGAACGCCACCAGTGTCAGGTCGTCCGACTGTTCGGCACCGTCGGCAAAGGATTCCACCGCTTCCCGAATCCCTCGTGCCAGTTCCTTCATGCCGGATGTTCCTGCGCACCGCCTCAGCTCGGTCTCCAGACGGCCGTCTCCGAACAGCTCCCCCTTGGCGTTCATGGCCTCGGTGGCTCCGTCCGTGTACAGGAAGAAAACGTCCCCCGGTCGTAGGCGTTCCGCCCCTTCCTCGAACAGCATTTCTTCCATGGCGCCAACCGGGACTCCCTTCAGCCGTTTCATCCGCTGTACCCGTCCGTCCGGACTGATGAGGAACGGAAGGTTATGCCCGCCGCAGGCATACTGCATGGAGCCGTCGCGCAGGTCCACCACGGCGCACAGCAGGGTGACGAACATGGTGGAGTCGTTGTCGAGGGCCAGTTCGTCGTTCAGCCTCCGCAGGGTGGCTGCCGGGGATTCCTCGTCGCGCCAGATGGCCTTGAGGAAGGTCCGGACAACGGCCATGAAGAGCGCCGCCGGAATTCCCTTGTCCGAGACGTCGCCGATTGCCAGGCATATCCGGTGCCGGTCAAGCATGAAGAAGTCGTAGAAGTCTCCTCCGATGGCCCGTGCCGGATGGAGTTCCGCGTACAGGTCGAACTCCGGCCTGTCGGGAAACGCGGGGAAGGTCCGCGGCACGAGGCTCATCTGGATGGAGCGGGCGATTTCCAGTTCACTCTCAATCTTCTGCTTTGCCGCGGTTGTGGCCCGAAGCTCTTCCATGGAGCGCTTCAGTTCCGTCCTCATGTGGGAGAAGGATCTGGACAGGTGGGCGACCTCGTCGTTGCCCCGAATCGCGGGGAGGGGAGCGTCCAGGTCTCCCTTGGCGAGAATTCCGGTTGCGGCGTCCAGCTCCCTCAGGGGGCGGGTGATGCTCCGGGAGATGAGCAGGGTTACCAGCAGCAGCAGTGCGAAGCCGGCGATGCCCACCAGGGCCACCGAACGGCTCAGGGAGACCACCGGCGCAAGCAGTTCCGCGTCCGTTACGATGATGCTTACCGACCACCCTGTGGAGGGGACGGGCGCAAAGGCCATGCGGCTTGGCTCGCGGGATACCAGGTTCCGAAGGGGAATATAGCCCGACTCGCCGGAGATCATCCGCCGGGCAACGGCGCGCAGCTCCGGCCGGTGGTTGGCCTCAGCCGCGCTGAACAGGGTCTCGCGCACCACGAAATCCTTCCTCGGGTGGCAGATGTAGGTCCCGGTCCGGGAAACGAGAAAGGCATAGCCGGTGTCGGCAAACCGTATGGAGTGCAGCAGCTCCGTCAACCAGTCCAGAGTCACTTCGCAGGTCACAACGCCGATACATTTCCTGCCCCCGCCCGAACCGCCGAAGACCGGGACCGAATAGGCCACCATCAGCGCCCCGCCGAGGCCTTCGTCAAAGTACGGCTCCGACCAGACCGGACGTTCCAGATCCCTGGGCAGGGTGTACCAGTCCCAGACATCGTAGCGATAGCGGCCCGCGCCCAGGTCCTTGAACGCCAGGCGCTCTCCCGAGCGGTAGACGGAGGGCGCCGCACGTCGTGCGCCCCCCGATGTTGATTCCGGGGCATACGCGAAAGCCGCTCCGAATATCTCGGGGTTTTCCCGTACAGCCCGCGCCAGGATCAGCCGCACCCGTTCCGGGGAGCGTTCCCCGTCTTCAATCCGGGATGCGGATGCGCGCACCACCTTTTCCACGCCCCGCTGGACCGTTTCAATGCGGTTGGCCGTGCCCACGGCAAGAGAGATGGCCTTTTCCTCCGTTTCCTTTTGGATCCGGCGGCTGCCGAAGAGATAACAGGAGGCCGTTATGGCCCCGAGCACCAGAGTGGAGCCGAGGATCGTGAGAAGGGCAAGCCGCGGCGCTATTCTGAGCCTACTGAACATTGTTCCCCCCCGGGGGGTGAAACCTGTCGTACTCCGGAGCGTTCCTGATGAGGCCCTGCTTTTTCATCAGCCCGACCGCCCTGGAATAGTCCATTAGCGACAGGACCCCGGCCTTCCAGTCATCCGCCGGCCCGGGAAGTATGCCCGGCAGGATTTTTTCCAGCATCCATTTCATATGGGCGCGGTTGGTGGGGATGCGGGCCGAGGTGACGCGCCGCATGACGCTGTCCAGTGCTTCCTCGGGGTGGGAGCGGGCGTAGCGCCACCCCTCCATGGTCGCCTCGGCGAAGTCCCGGCACCGTCGCGGATTTTTTTTCCACGTGCTCTCCAGGCAGTAGATGCCATCCTCCGGGACGTTGCCTCCGTATTTCTCAAGGGGAAAGGTGATTAGTTCATCTTCGTCCAGACCTGCCTGGTAGAGCATGTGGTACTCGTTGTAGTGCATGGCGGAGCAGGCATCAACGCCGTTCTGGAGAAAGAGGGCCACCGAGTAGTTCTGCACGAAGCGCCTGCCGGGAGTAATGCCGTGAGAGGAAAGCACTGCCTCGAAGGGGACCGAGAAGTCGCCCGCCCAGAGGCTGATGCGGCGGCCGTTCAAATCCCGCAGCGACCGGATGCCGCTCTTTTTCCGCGCAACCAGCATTGCCGTGGAGCGGTTCACGATCTGGCCGATGTTGACCACCGGAAGGCCGCTGTTGCGGCGATGGAGGGCGGAGGTGAGGAAGGTGGTGGCGAAGTGCGCCGTGCCGTCGGCGAGTCGATCCAGGGAGTTCAGCTCAGGACCGCTATGCAGGAGCGTCACGTCCAGGCCCCGTTTCCGGTAAAACCCCTTGTCCAGGGCAAGGTAGTATCCGGCAAACTGTGACTGGGGCACCCATTGGAGGGATACCGACACCTGTGACGCATCTCGTGGCGAAGCGGAGCATACCGGAACGGCGGGGAGCAGCACGAGCAGTATCAGTGCGGCAGCAAGCGTCCGCAGGAATGGAACCA
>JAAZOO010000185.1 GCA_012797715.1 Geobacteraceae bacterium
CCTGAGCGCCGTGTACGGGGCCACGGCGTCCGATGCAGTGGTCAGCTTCAGCCGCCAGGAGAAGGCCGCCATGTTCCGGGCCCTCAGGGAAACCATCCCGGAATTCAGGTCCCGAATCCGGATATTTTCCCCCCTCTCCTCCCTCCGTGCCTTGGAACGGAGCTACGAGGGGGACCGTAGCGCGGGCCGCGCCTGCCGCGGAGGCTCCGATTTCTTCTTCATCGATGCCGCAGGAGGCGCCACCTTCCCGTGCGGTTACCGGGGAGAGGAAAACCTGGGCCCCTTCTGGGACCTGAATCTGTCCCGGCCACCGCTGCCTCCCCGGTGCCGGGAGTGCGACTGGGAGTGTTTCCGCGACCCGACGGAACTCATGGGGCCGTTTCAGGAACTGTTCTCCGCCCCGGTGGAACTCTTCGTGAAAACCGTGCGGGACAGACTCCAGGCGTCCCTGTGGCTCGAGGATCTGCGCTACTACCGGGCCGCCGGCTTCTTCAACGGACGACGTCCGCCCGACTCCGTGAGACTCGCGCGCTTTGCGCCCGCTGCGGCCGGATGAGGGGGCGGCTGTCCTCCCACCCCACCGGGAGATCGGGAACGCATCACGGCGCGGACACCCGGAACACCGAGCTCTCCCCGCCGTCCGGGTTGATAATCTGCACGGAAAACTGCTTCACCGTCCTGTCGTAGGGATGCCTCTCGTAGACCATGCGGGTGCAGTCCACGAACCTTACCCGTTCCCGCTCGAACATGCCCGCCGAAGAAGGGGACAGACTCTTCCCATCCACGACCACCCGGGAATCTCCCCGGAAATTCCGCCCCTCGATGATGAGGTTGTAGTAGTTGACGGACTCCTCCCCCCGGCTGACGCCGGTAATTTCCGGTTTCACGTCCATGAAGAGCGCCACGCCCGGAGACGGGGGAGCTCCGGGATTCTTCACCTGCACGGAATGGAGCCCTCCGGCGATGCCGGGAATGGTTGCGGCAACGGCTTCCGGTGAGAGGAACCTGCTGCGAATAATCGCTCCGTCCAGGAGCACCTGGGTGCTTTCCCGGAATTTCGATCCGCGTACCGTAATTTCCCGCCCCTCCGGCGCTCCGCACCCGTCCATGCGATCCGGTTCCAGGGATTCCACCTCCGGCGTTGCCGCGTGAACGGAAAAATTGTACACCCGGCTCACGGCGCCGTCTTCTCGCCTCAAAAACAAGGCATAGGTGCCCGGATTCAGGTCCGGGACACGGAAACCGAGCTGTTTTTCTCCCGACACCGTTGCGGCCACCTCACGCTCCCCCAGAAACACCCGCGTCATCTCCGTGAACCCGCTGCCGAACAGTACCACCACCGTGCCCGGCTCGCCGCCGGCGGGAGCGATGCTGAGAATGGCCGGGGCCGTGCTCCTCCTCCCCGCGCCGCGCTCCGCCGGCTCGCCCGCCGCAAACGGGGGAAAGAGCAGGGCCGCCACTAGGACACCTATCTCACTGCGTGAGATTTTCTCCGTAATTTTCACCGTCACCTCCCTTTTCCCTCTCCTCCGGTATGCACCGGAACCCTTCCGCTCCCTTTCACCGGGATGAACCGGCCTTCGTTTCCGCCCGGTCCGCGGCCCCGCCCCGGTTCTGCCCGGCCGGCGCATATACGAACTTCCAGTCCCTGTAGCGTGCCGCTCCCGAGAAATCCTCCAGTCCGGGCGGGAATCCGGCGCGCTTCAGGGGGGCGTCTCCGCTTGCGCTCGCCACGCCCACAATGCCCCGTGAGGAGTCCCGGATATATTCCCACTCCCCGTTGGTAACGGGATCGGCGTAGAGCTTCCGCAGGTAGCGCACCGTATGGGGTGTGCGCGGGTCCCGCAGCAGGTCCTTCAGGTCGGCAAGGGGGGTTGCGGCGTGCTCTCCGGAGCGCGGCGTGTTCCAGCGCGCGATGGCGTCCCGTATCTGCCGGCCGCGGAAGAGGAGTTCCTCCTCCCGCTCCCGCTTCATGAGCGTGTGCCATGACTGTGCGGCGGTTCCCGCCAGGATGCCCGTCACCACGATCAGGCATACCATGGACAGATAGGTAAAGCCCCCGCATGAAGCGGGGCCCTTCGACCCGGATCCGGCAGGGGGCGGGATCCCCGGTTCCCGCCGCACGGCTCCACCTCCCCTTCCCCGTACTCTCCCTGCTGATGTCTCTTGTTTCATATCTGAAACGGCTCCGTAATCAAGGGGTGATACTCTGCCGGCTGTCCGTCATCTCCATACCCACCTCCGGGAG